>CAXMLU010000531.1:0-6676 GCA_964194255.1 uncultured bacterium | reverse complement strand
ACTCAACGATCGCCTCATCGCCGGCGGGTCCGGACCGACCGGCGGCAACGAGCGGCCAGCACACCTCGCCGTCGCGGTCGACTGAGTCGGAGCGAGCTCCGAACACCAGGCGGATGGCGGTCGAAGAGGTCAGCAGCCAGCCGTCGATGCTGCCGGCCACCAGAGCCGAGTCCCAGCGCCGGCGGCGAGGCCCGGCCAGCTCACTACGGTCCGGCGCGATCATCCGGTGACTTCGGCGGGCGACGGTGACAGCCAGATCACCGAGGACTCCCGGAGAGCAACCGTGACGGCCGCCGCCCCGTGGGTGACGAGAAGGACCGCCCCGGCAGGAAGCCGCGCCGAAGCCGGCGTGGCGCGGTGGAGCCGCAGCACGGGCAGCTCGTGGCCGTGGCCGAGACCGATGACAGCGACGCCGTCCGGCAGCGACTCGGCCACGGAGGCGCAGCTTGAGCCGACGCTCGCAGTCAGAACGGCGACCGCCTCCTCGAGGCGCGACGAGTCGCCTGGTCCGATCCGCGCCACGCCTGCCAGGCTCTCGACCGAAACGGCGACGGCGGCCCGGTCGGCGTCGAGGACCGGGTCGGCGATGGGAAACGCACCATGGAGTTGAGCGACCAGCGCAGCCATGCCGTCCGCCCGACCGGCAAACGCGGCGGCATGCGCCACGGCGCAGGCGGTCGCCAACGCGTGGCGCTCGCGCTCACTCTTAGCGAGCAGCGCCTCCGTGATCATGGTCGTGGCGTCGACCAGCGTGGCCTGGGGAAGTGCTGTGCGGAGGAGAGCGACCGCGCCGGGGGAGACCACATCGACGCCGATGGTCCCCTCCGCGGCGGGTCCGAGGACGTGGCGGATGGTGGTGGTGAGGGCGGACGGATTCCAAGCGATGCCGTGCAATGAGTCGGTGGGAAGGCCGGGGGCCCCGTCCGGATCCGGGGTGAAGACGTGAGGCGGCGAGGCCCGGGTGACCACCGCGACGGGAAGCGGCCCGGCCGATCCATGGACGGCGACCCGGCGGTGGCCGGCAATGGCGGCGGCCGCCGACGGCGATGACAACAGAACGCCGTCGACCGCGGCGTCCGCCATCCTCTGTCGGAGTACGGCCAGGTGATGGACCACTGGCCGATCATGGCATCCCGTCGGCCTTGCGCACTCGATCCAGGGTGGTCAGAGTGCTGCGTGGCCACGACTCGCGAACAGTTCGAGTTTCATCGCGACGATCGCGGCGCGGCCGTGGAACTGATGTCGGAGCTGGCCGGTGGTCAAGGGTGGATGAACTTCGACGCGGGCGTCGACGAGGAGGTGCCGGTGCCGCCCCGCTCCGGAATGTTCGCCGTGTTCTCCGGGCGTGGACCGGATCTGCCGCACTGCACCTGGGTGCCCACCGCCGGCGCCCCGACGTCCATCGGAGTGCAGCATGCGTCGGGCTTGGGAGCCGCCAAACGGTTGGCCGCGGCGGGCGTGACCATGCCCCCGTCCTGGCGCGTGCTGCAGGACCATCCCCGCCGCGGCCTGGTCGTCGCCGTGCCGGCCGAGGAACACCTCAGCGGGCAGGATCACGACGAGGTCCTGATCTGGCTCCTCGCCGCCGGTAGCGTCCTCACCACCGTTCCGCTTAACGGCTTCTGGTTGGTCACGGTCGTCCGCAAACGCTAAGTATTCCCGGGGAATTCGAGACGACGTGCTGACATGGGTGGCCGAGGCGTGGGACCCCGACGTGAAGGTGGCCGAGTGGTGGTCGCGGCTGGCCGACTCTGGGTGGGGGGCGCCGCCGTGGCCAATGGATCGCGACGTGCCCTTCCGGGAACTGAAGGTCGGCACCCGGCGCTAGGCGAGAGATGGCTAGCCGTTGATCGGACCGGCGCCGGTCCGGAGCGAGCCGGCGTCGCGGCCCGACCGAGCGGCCAGAATCTCCGCACAGATGGCGAGCGCGACCTCTTCGGGCGTACGGGCGCCGAGATCGAGGCCGACCGGTCCGTGAATGCGGTCGCACTCGCCATCGGAGAGCCCCAAGGTCCGCAAACGCTCGCGGCGCGCCGCTTGCGTGTGCCGAGACCCGAGCGCGCCGACGAAGCCGTGGCCCAGGCGCAGGCCGGCGGCCAATGCCGGCGTGTCGACTTCGGGGTCATGGCTGAGCACGACCAGCGCGTCGGGCGGCTGCAACGTGGCCGCCACCCGTACCGCCTCGTTCCGTCCATCGACGGCGACGACCTCCCAGCCGAGCAGCCCGGCCTGGCGCCGGATGGCCCCGACCAGATCGGCCGTCCCCACGACCGCCAGGCGGGTCGGGGCGACCAGGGCTTCCTCGAAGCGCCGCGGGTCACCCTCGAGCAACCGGTTGGCGCTGCGACCGCCGGCCAGCAGCGCGCTGTCGAATTCGAGGCGGGACTCGCCACTGCCGTCGAGGGCGGTCGACAGCACCACGGGGACCCGGGCCTCCAGCGACGACCACAGCTTGGACGGGAGCGAGGCCACGGATTGGATGAGCACGTGAGCCGAGCCGCCGCACGCCAGACCGACCTCCACGGCATCGGCGTCGCCGAGGACGACGTCGACCTCGGTCGCCGGCCTCCCGGCGGTGAGGAGATCGGTGGCGGCCTCGACTACCCGCTCGGTGGCGGCTCCACCCAGGAGGGTACCCGCCCGTTCCCCCGCGGCGTTGATGGCCAGAGCCTCGCCGCCTCGACGGCCGCCGAAGCCGTGGAGTTCGACCACGCGGGCCAGCGCGCTCTCGACGCCGGCGTTCTGCCACTGCTGGACCTGTTCGGCCACCTCGCGCATGTGCTGCTCATGATGGCAGCAACCGCGCCCGACGAAAATTCAGGCGTCGAGGACAACGCCGGCGGGGAACGCGTCCGCCAGCAATTCGTGCTCGCTCACGAGGGTGACGATGTCTTCGTGGGCCACGAACGTCACCGGAAGGCCGGCCTCCCGCCAGCCGATCAGCGCCGCCAGGCGCCGGCTGCGCTCCGCCGGGTCGGGGAAGGAGAAGCGCACGGAGCCGAATACCGACTCTTCTCCGCCGTAAAGATCGACGAGGACCGCATCGCCGTCGACGACGGCGTCGAAGATGATCAGGCCCTGGAGAACTTCGAAGGTCTCCGGGGTTTCCGGCATGAAACTGAGAGTACGGTTTGGGGTACCCGTGGGTCGATGCCCTGAAAAGGGCATTTTGGTCAATGGCCCGAACTAACTAGTCGCGAACCTTCCCTCGCCCAGCGGGCGCGGGATGCCTATCGTCTGTGGTGGTGGCCCGGGTGAACGACGTCGGTGGCATGGAAGGGTTCGGTCCCATCGAGACCGACGACGACGGTCATGCCTTCGACGCCGACTGGGAGGCACGGGTGTTCGCGCTGAACACCGCCCTGGTGAGAAAAGGGGTGTACACCCTCGACGAGTTCCGGGACGCCATCGAGCGGATGCCGCCGAGCGAGTACCTGGCGGCGTCGTACTACGAGCGTTGGTTCTTTGCCGTGCGGACTCTGCTCGACGAGCGTGGCCTGCTTGCCTGAACCGGCGACCGCTCGCTACCACGCCGGTGACCGGGTGAAGGTCCGCACCTACGACCCGCCGCATCACACCCGGGCGCCGCGCTACACCCGGGGCCGGGTCGGCACGGTTATGGAGATGCACGGAGTCCACCGCGTGCCTGATGACGTGGTCCGCGGTGTGACCCCGCCGAGCTCCGAGGCGGTCTACGCGGTCGCCTTTGCCGCGGCTGACCTGTGGGGCGAAGGACAGCACCAGGTCATCGTCAATCTCTGGGAGTCCTACCTCGAGCGTCAGGAGCGGGCATGAGCGGCACCCATACCGACAGCAGCATCTCGCAGCAGGTACGGGATCTGGAGTCCACCCTCGAACAGCGCGGCGTCCTTTCGGGACTCGAGCTCGACGCCGTGATCGATCGTTTTCTCGCGTCCGCCTCGCCGCTCAACGGGGCCCGGCTGGTCGCCCGGGCCTGGGTCGACCCCGCGTTCAGGGAGCGGTTGCTGGCCGACGGAAACGCGGCCATCGAGGAGTTGGGTCTGTCCATGTCGGGCGGCGTCCAACCTCAGCTTCTGCGGGTGGTCGAGAACACTGATGCGGTGCACAACGTGATTGTCTGCACGCTGTGCTCGTGCTATCCGATCTCCATCCTCGGCCCGTCACCGTCTTGGTACAAGAGCGAGGCGTACCGGTCGCGGGTCGTGCGCCAGCCCCGCCAGGTTCTGGCGGAGTTCGGACTCTCCCTGGCGGAGGAGGTGGAGCTGCGGGTGTGGGACGCCAGCGCCGAGACCAGATATCTGGTGCTGCCCTGCCGGCCGGCCGGCACCGACGGATTAGGTGAAGAAGAGCTCGCCGCGCTAGTGACCCGGAACGGCATGATCGGCACGGCTGCCGTCTGAGCCGGGCGAGGTCAGGGAGGACTGACCGGCAGTTCGAGCACGAACGGCCCTCCCGAATGCCAGGCCGAGCGAACCGCGTCACCGATGTCCGCCGCCTTCTCGACGGTGAGGGCCGGGACGCCCATGGAGCGGGCCAGCGCCACGTAGTCGATCGGCGGGTCGTCGATGTCCAGGCCGACGGTCCGGCCGCTCCGGGCCGAAGCACCTTGGGGGGGCAGGTTCTGTTTGAGGATGGCGTATTCGCGGTTGTTGACGACGGCGAAAAGCACCGGTAGATGACGGGACGCCGCTGTCCACAGCGCCTGGGGCGAATACATGACCGAGCCGTCGCCAATGACGCATAGCACGGGCTCGCCGCTGCGAGCCAGGGAGACACCGACGGCCGCCGGCATGCCCCATCCGAGCCCGCCACCCCGGCAGAAGAAAAAGGTCCCCGGCGAAGCCGGCCGGTGCAACCCCCGGACGTAGCTACCCGCGGTAATCGCCTCATCCACGACCGTGCTGTCCGGCGGTAGGGCTCGCAGGACGGCGTGCACCGCCGCCATCGGGTGCATGGGGGACAGGCCGTACCTGGACTCGGCCAGTTCCTCGAACTTGGCCGTTGCGCCTGCCGATCGCGTCGCCATCTCCTGTCGGGTGGCGGTCACCGCCTGGCTGTCGACGCGGGCACGGACCAGGGGCAGGAGGGCGGCGAGCGTGGCCGGCGGGTCGCCGACCAGGCCGATGCGGACCGGGTGGGTGTGCCCAGGCGCCAGGGGATCGGCGGAGAGATGGACGAGCGCGGTGTGATCGGGCAGCGGCGAGCCCTCGGCGTAGGGATAGACGAGGAACGCCTGACCGCCGACGTGGAGCACCACCCGGTACGGCGCGAGGGATGCGCGTATCGCGTCGGCCCGAGGGGGCAGCGCCCCCGCCCACTGGGGGTGCCCCGGTGGGAAGACGAGCGCCGAATACAGCGGTGCGCCCCAAACGGCGCATCCCAGCGTCTCGGCCAGCACCACCATCTCCGCGACGGCACGAGACGAGGCGACCTCCTCGCCGGCCACCAGGGCCACCTCGGCTGGAGATACCGATGTGAGGATCGCCGCCAGCTCTTCGAGTCCGGCCGCGACCGATCCTCGCGCGATCGGCGACGCTGGAGGGGCGACCGCCGCGGTCGGCGCGTCGAGCACGTCGCAGGGCAGGGACACGAAAACCGGACTGCCGGGTGGAGTGGAGGCGTCGCGGAACGCCCGGCGCACGATCGTGCCCAACTCTTCGGGATGGCGGACCTCGTGGCCCCACTTCACCGTCCCTCGGGCCAGCGCCACCAGGTCACCGGACAGGAGGGGCTCCGCGGCCAGGTGGCGGCGATCGGCGTTGCCGGCCGTGACGACCAGCGGGGTCCCGTTGGCGCGGGCGTTGGTCAGGTTGCCGATGGCGTTGCCAAGTCCGGCGGAGGTGTGAAGGTTCACAAATGCGGGGCGACCGGTCGCCTGGGCGTAGCCATCGGCCATCGCCACGACCGTCGCTTCCTGCAGCGACAGGACGTAGTCGAACTCCGGCCTCTCGGCCAGGGCGTCTATCAAAGGCAGCTCGGTCGTCCCCGGGTTGCCGAAGATGTGGACGACCCGTTCGGACTCCAACACCTCCAGCAGGACATCGACGCCGCGACGGTCGGCCATGTCATCACGCTAGCGGCGACCCGATCCCTTTCCCCTCTGGGTAACCTACGGGGGAACCAACCGAGGAGGAAGTCGTGCAGATCCGGGACAAGCTGTACATCGACGGGGCCTGGGTGCCCTCCACGGGCGGCGGAACGATCGATGTGACCCATTCCACGACCGAGGAAGTCATGGGCCGCATCCCGGAGGGGACGCCCGCCGACGTCGACAAGGCGGTAGCTGCGGCCAAGGCCGCCTTTCCGCAATGGGCCGCCACCAGCCGGGAGGAGCGCGGCAAGTACCTGCAACGCATCACCGAGGGTCTCGGGGCGCGCATGCAGGAGATCGCTACCACCATCGCCGGTGAAGTCGGCATGCCCCTCAACCTCTCGATGATGATCCAGGCCGGCCTGCCGACCATGACCTTCGGTTCGATGGCCCAGATATGCGACTCCTTCCCGTTCGAGGAGCAGGTGGGGTCCTCGCTGGTGGTCCGCGAGCCGGTCGGCGTCGTCGGGGCCATCACGCCGTGGAACTATCCCCTCCATCAGATCGCCGCCAAGGTCGCCCCCGCCCTGGCCGCCGGCTGCACGGTCGTGCTCAAGCCGTCCGAGGTGGCCCCCCTCAACGCCTTCATCCTGGCCGAGATCA
>CAXMLU010000530.1:0-5115 GCA_964194255.1 uncultured bacterium | reverse complement strand
CCGCGGGCGCGGCCGCCCCTTGGCTCCCAGCCGGCTCGGGGGCCGGCCCCGGGTTGCCCTTCAACACGTTGGCCTCGAGACACTCCACGAACTGGTCGAGCAGCTTGGCGCTCACATCGGCCAGAACGCCTCGGCCGAACTGCGCCACCCGCCCGCTGATGGCCAGGTCGGTGACCACGGAGACCTTGGTGCCATCGCCGTCGGGGGTGAGGGTGGCCGTGATGGTGGCGTTGGCATTGCCTTGGCCACGGGTGTCACGGCCCTCGGCGCGCAGGACAGCCCGGCCGCCGGCTTCGTCCTGCTCCAGGAAACGGGCCTTGCCCTTGTACTGGGCGGTGATGGGGCCGACCTTGACCTTCACCACCCCGCGGTACTCCTCGCCCTCGACCTCCTGTAGTTCGGCGCCAGGCAGGCAGGGAGCGATGCGCTCCACATCGGTGAGAACAGCCCAGGCTTGGGCGAGCGGCACACCCACCACGAATTCGTTGGTCAGCTCCATCGCCCGAGATCCTCCTCCGTGTCCACGTCGGCCGGTTCCCCCGTGCACGCTACTTCCTCTACGAGTTCGGGCATCGAGACCATGACCGCCCGCGCCCCGATGTCGCCGTCAACCGGGAGGAGCGGCCACACCTGGCGAGCCAGGCGCACCGGGTTGCGACGACGACCGCCGTACGTCGCCACCGCGATCGGGCTGGATGACGCGGCCACCGCCCGCCACGCGGCTGAAGGTATGAGCGGTTGGTCGCCGAGACCGAGCACCATGGCGTCGTGACCGGCGGCCTCTACGGCGGCCCGCGCCGCCTGCAGCGAGTGGGCCTGCCCGTCGGCCCATCGTTCGGCGTGCACAAACCGAACTCCTGACGGCAGGTCGAGATCCGCGAGCTCGACCGCACCCGTGATGACGAGCGTCTCATCCAGGCTGGCGGCCGCGGCTGCCTCGACCGCCCAGACCACGAGCGGGCGGCCCCGGAACTCCGCCCGCAGTTTGTGCACCGGGCCGGCGAAGCGCACACCCGCGCCGGCGGCGAGGACGACCGCCGCCGCGGTCACCCGACCGGCGCCGAGCCCCAATACACGCGGTGGATGCGGCGGGGTTGCGACAGCCCTTTCAGCGCCACCTCCTGGGCGTCACCGAAGGTGAACTCGCCGGTTGTGTCGCACAACTCCTTCAGCACCGAGGAAGCGTAAATCTCCCCACCCCTGGCCTGTTCGGTGATGCGGGCGGCCAGGTTCACGGTTCCGCCCAGGAAGTCGCCCTCATCGCGAATGGCCTCCCCCGTGTGCAGACCGACCCGCACCCGTACGGTCGTGGTCGGGTGGAGCGCGTTGTAGGGCTGGAAGGCGGCTTGGACGGCGATGGCACAGCGCAGCGCCCGGCTGGCGGACGAGAAGGCGACCATGAATCCATCGCCCTGGTTCTTCACCTCGAAACCGCTGAACATGGCCACTTCGGATCGGATCAGCTCGTTGTGCTCGTGCAGGACCTGCTGCGCGAGGCGATCGCCGAGCCGTTCGTTCAAGGCGGTGAAGCCCTCGATGTCGGTGAACAGAATGGTGACGGTACCGTCCGGCGCCGCCGCCGAACGCAGCTGATTGGTTGCCCCCGGATCCGCTTCGAGCGATGCACCGATGACCTCAGGCAACGGGCGGTGATGGTGTCGATCGCGATCCCGCCTTGCCCTCCGCTCCTCGTCGCGCTTGGCTCGGTCGAGTTCGCGGATGCCGACCTGCTCGACGCCAAGGAGCGGCTTGCTGCGGACCGACACCCCGCCCATGAATCCGTACGCCCGGACCCGCACGAGGGGGAAGCCGGGAAGCAAGGGCGAGGATCTGACGCGCGTCGCGTCCTTGCCGCCCATGAACACGAACCCTTCCAACTCCACGGCCACGCCTTCGGGGACGACGATCTCCACTGCTCCCATAGCGACATAGCAGGTGATGAGCACCTCGGGCCCCTCGACCTCGGCGGTGCGCAGATCCAGATAGCTGCCGCCCATGATCGCCAGGGCCTTGTGCTCGCCGCGGAGGCGCCACCGCCCCTTACGGGCCGATCCACTCATCACCGCCACCGTCCACGAACTGGGCTGGCGAATGGACACGGTCGCGGGCGGCGGCCTCATCGGGTACTGCGGCGACTCCACGGGAAGGGCCTGACTAGCCGGCGCTGGCAGATCGCGCAGCAGGGGCTCGAGCTCGCTGGCGGTGCGGGCCTCGTAGGTCGCCCCCACCCGCTCACCGAACTCGTCGAGGGTCAGGCGGCCCTCGGTGGTGGCCCGCCGCAGGATGTCGATGATCCCTTCCCGGTCGGCATCGGAGACGCGCACCTCCGGCCGGTCCGGCTCGTCCGGCCGCGTGGGCAGCATCCCGCCATTCTGGCCGATCCACCGGCCGCCCGTGTCGCTGGCCAATCCACGGCTCACGCGTGGATGGGCCCGGTCGTGTCTCGCAGTGACGGGGCGATACGGCCGGTGCGCAGAGCGATGATCTCGGCACAGATAGAGATGGCCGTCTCTTCGGGGGTGCGGGCGCCGATGTCGAGGCCGATGGGCGCCAGGACGCGGACCAGGCCCTGCTCGGAGACACCGGCCTCCCGCAGGCGTTGCACTCGCTCGGCGTGGGTTCGTCTCGAGCCCATCGCGCCGAGGTAGCCGACGCGCGTATCGAGAGCGGCGACGATGGCCGGGACGTCGAACTTCGGGTCATGGGTGAGCACGCAGACCGCGTCGCGCTGGCGAAGTTCGGGTCCGACTTTGGCCAGATACCGGTTGGGCCAGTCGACCACGACCTCGTCGGCCATAGGGAAGCGGGCCGCCGTGGCAAACACGGGCCGGGCGTCGCAGACCGTGACGCGGTAGCCGAGAACCTTGGCGATCCTCGCCAGCGCAGCCGTGAAATCGACGGCGCCGAAGATCACCATGCGGGGCGGCGGGGCGAACGACTCCACGAACACGGACAGCTCGCGCTGCCGGGCCTCGCCTTGCAGCCCGTAGTGACGGGTCACCGTCAGTCCCGCCTCCAGTTCGCCCAACGCGTCGCGCGCCGCCACCCGGTCCAGATCGGGATCGCCGAGCGTGCCGAGCGCCTGCTCGCCCGGGATGACCAGCAGCTTGGCTCCGAGCCGCTCGGTCGGACCCTCCACGACGGTCGCCAGCGCCACCGGCTCCTCGGCCTCGAGGGCCGCCTTCAGCCGGTCGTAGATGAGACCCACGACTACCAGTCGAGAGGTTCGACGAAGACGTGGATCGTGCCGCCGCAGG
Organism: uncultured bacterium; assembly: GCA_964194255.1. Lineage (GTDB taxonomy): Bacteria > Actinomycetota > Acidimicrobiia > Acidimicrobiales > CAXMLU01 > CAXMLU01. The sequence goes on along the minus strand of CAXMLU010000530.1, from coordinate 1,858 downwards.
TGAGTCCCACCGCGAACGCGTCGTCGTCTGAGTAGCCGAACGTGCACAGCCGCGGAGTCCCTCCCGACTGCAGGATCTCCAGCGCCTCGGTTACTACGGCTCCCTCTACGCAGCCGCCGGACACCGAACCGGCCACTTCGCCTTCTTCGTTGACCGCCATTGCCGCCCCGGGCAGCCGGGGTCCGGAACCGTCGATGCCGACCACCCGCGCCACCGCCACGCGCTTGCCGGCGGACCGCCAACGGTCGATGTCGTTCAGGACCTCTCTCACCTTCGGTCTCCTCCAACCACGCGTGCCAGGTGCTCCAAGGATGCCAACGAATGGCCTTCTACAAATTCATCAACATACGGAAGGGCCGCCGCCATCCCACGGGCGAGCGGGGCATAGCCGGCGGACGCCTTCAATGGGTTCACCCAGATCACTTTCCAGGCCACCCGGTGCAGGCGGGCCATCTCCTGGGCGAGCCGGTCGGGATCGCCGCGATCCCACCCGTCGGACAGGATGACGACGACGGCGCCTCGCGCCATGCCCCGCACCCCCCAGCGATCGTTGAACGAGCGCAGCCCGTCACCCAACCGGGTGCCCCCGGACCAGTCCACCACGGCCCGGGCTGCCGCCGAGATGGCCGCGTCGGGGTCACGGGAGTGGAGTTCGCGGGTAATCCGGGTGAGGCGGGTCCCGAGGGCGAAGGTCTCGACCCGCCCCGCCCGGCCGGCAATCACGGCGGCATGCAGGAACCGGACGAGCGCCCGCGTGTAGGGCTCCATCGACCCGCTCACGTCGCACAGTAGGACGATCTTGCGGGGCCGCAGGGACGGCACCACCCACGCTCGCTTGAGCGGTTCCCCGCCGCTGCGCAGGGCGTTTCGCACCGTTCGCCGGAGATCGGGGCGGCTGCCGGTCCGGGCGGCCGGCCGCAGCCGGCGGGATCGGCGCAGGGCGCCGGTGAGGCGCAGATCGGCCATGAGCCGCCTCGACTCGGCGAACTCGGCGGCGGTATAGGCGGCGAAATCTTTGTGGCGCAGCACCTCGGTCGAGCTGAACCGAACGGCCAGGGCCGGGACCTCGGCGCCCCCGCCGCGGTCTTCCTGGTCGCGGTCCTCGCCGTCGTCGAGGCCGATCACGACCTTCTCGGTCGGCGGTTCGCCGGCGAGGACCGGGGTGGTCTGCATCCAGAACGCCCGGAAGGCCTGGTCGTAGACGGGGACGTCCTCCAGTCGCCGGATCAGGGTGACCCGTCCGGCCCAGTACACCCCGGCGCGTCGCTCAAGGCCGGTGGCGGCGAGGGCCTCGGTGTAGCTGGCCACGCTGCCGACAGGGACATCCAGGCCGGCTCCCCGCAGCAAGCGCCCAAAGGCGACCGCCAGTTGGTGGCCGTCAGCCACCGCGCAGCACCGCGGCCCGGACAAGGTCGCCGACGCCCGCATGGCGGACCCGTTCCTGGTCCTCGCGGTACTTGAGCACCGTGCCCAAGGTGGCGGCGACCGTATGCTCATCCAGCTCCGTGCGGCCCAGGGTGGCCAGGGCCTGGGCCCAGTCGATGGTCTCCGCCACGCCGGGGGGTTTGTACAGCTCCATGCCCCGCAGGTGTTCGACGGCGGCGGCGACCTGGCGGGCCAAGGCGTCGATGGCCTCGGGGGCGCGCAGCCGGACGATGGCGACCTCGCGGTCGAAGCTGGGGTGCTCCACCCAGTGATAGAGGCAACGGCGCTTGAGGGCGTCATGGACATCCCGCGTCCGGTTGGAGGTGATGATCACCACCGGAGGCACGGTCGCACGGAACGTCCCCAGTTCGGGGACGGTCACGGCGTAGTCGGACAGGATCTCGAGCAGGAACGCCTCGAACTCGTCGTCGGC
>CAXMLU010000529.1:0-9508 GCA_964194255.1 uncultured bacterium | reverse complement strand
CGTAGAACAGCGCGAACTCCATGCCGCCAGGCCTCCCACGGACTAGAACAGGTTTCAGCGAGCATAGGCCGGGAAGGATTGTCCATGACGGCACGGTTGGCGGGCAGGGTGGCGCTGGTCACGGGCGCGGCATCGGGAATCGGAGCCGCATGCGCATCGCGGTTCGCGGCTGAAGGGGCCACGGTGGTGGGCGCCGATATCACCTCGGGTCCCGACGTGGAACGGGTTGACGTCAGCGTCGGCGATGACGTCGCTGCGCTGGTGGCCAGCATCATGGACACCCACGGGCGCCTCGACATTGTCCTGAACGCGGCCGGGGTGGCGGGCGGAGGCGCCGTCCATCTCATCGACGAAACGGAGTGGGAGCGGATCATCGACGTAAACCTGAAGGGCACCTATCTCGTCGGCCGCCACGCCGTCGGCCCGATGATGGCGCAGCGATCCGGGAGCATCATCAATATTGCCAGCGTCGAGGGACTCGAAGGCGCTGAGGGCGGAAGCGCCTACAACGCCTCCAAGGGCGGGGTGGTACTGCTTACCAAAAACATGGCTATGGACTATGGACGCCTGGGCATCCGGGTCAACTGCATCTGCCCTGGGTTCATCGAGACACCGATGATGGCCGCGGTGATGGAGCTCGAGCTGATGGCCCAGGTGCGCGACCGATGGCGCGACCAGCACGCCCTCGGACGCTTCGGCAAGGCCACCGAGATCGCATCGGCGGCCGCGTTCCTGGCCTCCGATGACGCCAGTTTTGTCAGCGGTCACGCCCTGGTGGTCGATGGCGGGTTCACGGCCGGCAAGCGCCTTGGGCTCACCGAGCTGATGGGCCTGGTCTGAGCCGGAACTAGAACCGATTTCAATTCTGGGACTATTCTGGCTGCGTGCATCTCGATTACACGCCAGAACAGCAGGCTCTGCGCAAGGAGCTCCGGGCCTACTTCGCTGACCTGCTGTCGGAAGAGGTCCTCGGCGGGTTGGGCGAACCGGGGGAGGGCAGTCCCCGTTTTCGCGAGGTCGTGTGCCGGATGGGCCGGGACGGGTGGCTGGGCATCGGCTGGCCCAAGGCATACGGCGGTCAAGGTCGGTCGGCCAAGGAGCAGTTCATCTTCTTCGACGAGGTCCAGCGGGCCGGGGCGCCCTTTCCCTTCGTCACCCTGAACACGGTCGGCCCGACGATCATGCGCTACGGCACGGACGAGCAGAAGGCGTACTTCCTGCCCGGCATCCTCTCCGGGGATGTGAACTTCGCCATCGGCTACACGGAGCCGGAGGCGGGCACGGACCTCGCGTCGTTGCGAACCCGGGCCGTGCGTGACGGCGACGAGTATGTCGTCAACGGCAGCAAGGTGTTCACCAGCGGAGCCAATCAAGCCGATTTCATCTGGCTGGCCTGCCGCACCGATCTGGATGCACCGAAGCACAAGGGGATCTCGATTCTCGCGGTGCCGACGGCGACGCCCGGCTTCGAATGGACGCCTATCGTGACGGTCGGGTCGGTCGTCACGACGGCCACCTTCTACACTGATGTACGAGTCCCGGTGGCCAACCGCATCGGCCCCGAGAACGAGGGATGGCGCATGATCACCACCCAGCTGAACCACGAGCGGGTCGGCCTTGCGGCCATGGGTGGTCTGGCCGACCGGCTATGGGGCGAGGTCGAAGAGTGGGCACGGGTCACGCCCGGTCCTGACGGCGGACGGGTGATCGACATTCCCTGGGTGCAGATGGACTTGGCTCGCTCGTACGCCCGCATGGAACCTATGAAGCTGCTCAACTGGCGCATGGCCAGCACCCTCGACGAGGGTCAACTCGGCGCGGCGGATTCGTCGGCGGTGAAGGTCTATGGCACCGAGTGCCTCATCGACGTCTACCGGACGCTGCTCGGGATCCTGGGCCCGGTTGGCTACCTGCGCGAGGGCTCTCCGGGTGCGGCGCTCCAGGGCAGGCTGGAACGAGCGGGGCGGGCGGCCCAGATCAACACCTTCGGGGGCGGCGTGAACGAGGTTCAGCGCGAGATCGTCGCCGCCGCCGGCCTGGGCATGGTTCGCCAGGCTCGATGAACTCCGACCTTCTGGCTGAGCTGCGGGCATACGAGGGTCGCCAGGTGAGCGCGGGCGAGCAAGGCCCCGACCCCGTGAACCAGCCCATGATCCGCCACTGGTGTGACGCCGTCGGTGATGCCAACCCCGTCTACACCGATCCGGCCGCAGCCGCGTCGTCCGTTCACGGTGGGATCGTGGCGCCACCCACCATGGTCCAGGCATGGATCATGCGCGGGGTAAAGCCCCGGCCGGCCACCGGCGGCTCTGCCCAGGACGAGCTCATGCGGCTCCTAGACGCCCACGGGTTCACGTCCGTCGTGGCGACCAATTGCGAGCAGGAATACCTCCGCGACGTGAGGCTGGGTGACCACCTGTCGGTGTCCAGCGTCATCGAGTCTGTGTCCGAGGAGAAGCACACGGCGCTGGGCCCCGGGCACTTCGTGACCACCCGGCAGACCTTCACCGACCAGCGCGGCGAAGTCGTGGCGACCATGTTCTTCCGGATCCTGAAGTTCCGTCCGAGCGTGGTCAAAGCAGATCCCCGACCGCTGCGGCCGCGACCGGCGGTGACCGAGGACAACGCCTGGTGGTTTGACGCCTGCCGCGCGCACAATCTGCTTATCCAACGCTGCATGTCCTGCGGGACACTGCGGCATCCGCCCGAGCCAATGTGCGCCCGATGCCGGTCGATGGAGTGGGACACGGTCGAGGCCAGTGGGCGCGGGACCGTGTACAGCTTCGTCGTGAACCACTATCCGCAAGTGCCGGCGTTCGACTACCCGTTGGTCGTTGGGTTGATTCAACTGGATGAGGGGACCCGCCTCGTGGCGGACGTCGTGGGCATCGATGCGGCCGACGTGACGGTCGGCATACCCGTCGAGGTCGCCTTCGCCGACCATGACGAGGAGTTGTCGTTGCCCGAGTTTTCTCCCCGAAAGGCGTGACATGGACTTCTCCCTGAACACCGAGCAGCAGGCCGTGCGCGACCTGGCTGCCCAGATCTTCCAGGGTCATGCCTTGACGGAGCGGGTCAAGGAAGTGGAGAGCTCGGCCGATCGCGTCGACCGGCTGCTCTGGTCGGAACTGGCCAAGGCCAACCTGCTCGGCATCGCGCTGCCGGACGACGCCGGCGGCAGCGCGCTCGGACTTATCGAGATCTGCCTCCTGCTCGAGCAGCAGGGCCGCCGGGTGGCGCCCGTCCCGCTGTGGCCAACTCTCGTGCTCGGTGCCTTGCCCGTCGCCCGCTTCGGCACGGCGGAGCAGCGTGCCGCCTGGCTGCCCGGGGTGGTCGCTGGCGAGATCTTTCTCACGGCTGCCCTCGAGGATGCGACGGCCGTGGTCGCCGACGATGTCGCCGGTGATTGGCGCCTCACGGGAACGAAGTTGAGCGTTCCCGGCGCCCACGTCGCTTCCCGGGTGCTCGTTCCGGCCGGTGATCGGGTGTTCCTCGTGGATCCGGCCGGGCCGGGAGTGGAGTGCCAACGGGCGGAGGCGACCAACCGCGAGATCGTCAGCCATCTCCACTTCGACGGTGCTCCTGGCGAAGCGTTGGGGGCTCCGGGGGAGGTGCTGGCGTGGTTGACGCCACGGGCCCTGGTCGGGTTGTGCGCCATTCAGGTGGGCGTGACGGAGGAAGCGCTGGAGTTAGCCGCCTCGTATTCGTCCGGGCGGATCCAGTTCGGGCGGCCCCTGTCCACCTTCCAGGGCACGGCCCTGAAGGCGGCCGATGCGTACATCGACACCGAGGCCATCCGGGTGACGATGTGGCAAGCGGCGTGGCGTCTGGCGGAGGGTCATCCGGCCGATCGCGACGTCGAGGTGGCCAAGTGGTGGGCATCCGAAGCGGGCCAACGGGTCGTGCACATCACCCAGCACCTTCACGGCGGTATGGGCGCCGACGTCGAGTATCCGATCCACCGCTACTTCCTGTGGGGCAAGCAGATCGAGGCGACCCTGGGGGGTGCCAGCCGCCACCTGGCCGATCTCGGTGCGCTGCTTGGGGCGGCGCGGCCGTGACCGTGAAGCGCCTGCGTGCTGACGAGGTCAATGTCGGGGACGAGCTGCCGGCCCTCGAGGTGCCCCTGTCGCGGACCGTGATCGTCGCCACCGCCATTGCCTCGCGCGACTACCAGGACGTGCACCACGATCCGACGCTGGCCCAACAGCGCGGGTCCAAGGACATCTTCATGAACATCCTGGCGACGAACGGCTTCGTCGGCCGGTTCATCACCGACTGGGCCGGGCCGGACGCGACCATCCGCAAGGTCGCCATTCGCCTCGGTGCCCCCAACTACCCGGGGGACACGATGACGATGACCGGCGAGGTCACCGCCAAAGACAACGGCACGGTGGTCGTAGCCGTGCGCGGCGCCAACCGCCTGGGCGATCACGTGACCGGCACCGTGACGGTCACCCTGCCGTGAGCCGCGACGGAGCCAACGGCCTGAAGGACAAAGCCGCCGTCGCCGGTATCGGTGCCACCGAATTCTCCAAGAAGTCGGGCCGCAGCGAGATGCGCCTGGCCGTGGAGGCCGTAGCCGCCGCCGTCGCCGATGCCGGACTTTCTCCGGAGGACGTCGACGGCATGGTGACCTTCACCGCCGACACAAACCCGGAGATCGAGATCGCCCGGAACCTTGGCATCCCCGGCCTCCGTTTCTTCAGCCGAATCCACCATGGCGGCGGAGCGGGCGGGGGGTGCATCCAGCAAGCGGCCATGGCCGTCGCCACCGGTGCGGCCGACGTCGTCGTGTGCTACCGGGCGTTCAACGAGCGGTCGGGACATCGCTTCGGCGCCGGCGTCCAGGGCCGTTCGCCGCTCGCCAATGCGGAGTCGGCCCACTTCAGCTGGTACGCCCCGTTCGGGTTGCTCACGCCCGCCCAATGGGTGGCCATGTTCGCCCGGCGGATCATGCACACCTTCGGTGTGACCAGCGAGGACTTCGGGCGGGTGGCGGTGGCCGATCGCAAGCACGCCGCCACCAACCCCGCCGCGTTCTTCTACGGTCAGCCCATCACGCTGGCGGAGCACCAGAGCTCACGTTGGATTGTCGAGCCCCTCCATCTGCTCGATTGCTGCCAGGAGTCCGACGGTGGTCAGGCCATTCTCGTCACGTCCCTGGAGCGGGCTCGTGACCTGGCCAAACCCCCCGCCGTCATCCGGGCAGCGGCGCAGGGCGCTGGCCCCGATCAGCACATGATGACCAGCTACTACCGCGATGACATCACCGGCCTGCCGGAGATGGGGCTGGTGGCGCGGCAGTTGTGGGCTACGGCCGGCATCGGTCCGCAAGACATCCAGACCGCGGTTCTCTACGACCACTTCACGCCGTTCGTCTTGCCGCAGCTCGAGGAGTTCGGGTTCTGCGGTCGGGGGGAGGCCAAGGACTTCATTCGCGATGGGGCCATCGAGCTCGGCGGACGGCTGCCGATCAACACCAATGGCGGCCAGTTGGGAGAGGCTTACATCCACGGGATGAACGGCATCGCCGAGGGGGTCAGGCAGGTGCGCGGGACCTCGGTGAACCAGGTGCCCGGCGTCGAGCATGTCTTGGTGACCGCCGGTACGGGCGTCCCCACCAGCGCCATCATTCTCGGGGTGGACCGCTAACTTAACGAACCGTTGACTCCCTGGAGGACCGCGATCCGGTCCTGCGCGTGGCGATCGGCCAGGCGACGGATGGCCGATTCATACGCCTGGTGGGCGACCGGCTTGCGCTTGTTCCAGTCCATGGCGTTCCACCCCATCACGTCGAGGTCGGCGCGGGTGGGCTGGAAGGTGAGCACCGGCGTGCCGAGCCGGCGCACCGCCCGTACCTCGGCGGCCAGCCGGAATGTGATCGCGGCCCGCAGGGCCGACCGCCCGTCGATCATGCGTTCCGCCGCGGACATCGGGCTGCTCACGATGACCAGGTCGAGTCCCCGGCCGGCCAGAAGGTCGAGGTTGGTGGGCGAGTGGGCGCCCCCGTCGACATAGCGGACCCCATCGAAGGTGACGGGCGCGAAGAAGCCGGGAATGGCGCAGGACGCCTGCACAGCGGTGCCGATATCGATCGGCGGCGAACCCTCCTTCCCGAAGACCGTGAGCTGCCCCCTGTCGAGGCGCACCGCGCAGATCCACAGCAGGCCGTCCGGCCATCGCCGTCTGTCATACATGGCCCGGATGGCGTCGCCGATGCCGTCCGTGGGTATCCGGCCGGCGGGCAGCGCGGCCGCGGCGATGGCGCCGGGACGAGCCCGCCAGGGCGCGGCGGCGGCGCGGATCAGGGCAGCCGGGCTGGCCGGCACCCGCGATGGCCCTCGAGTTTGGCGGCGCGGCGGTGGGGCGGGGGGCGGCACGGCGGCGAGAAGCCGCTGCCCAGCGGCCGACAGTGGCGTCTCCGTGGCTCGGGCCATGAGGTCATGCACAGACACGCCGCGCCGCACCATGGCGCCAACACCGGAGCCGGCCGAGGTCCCCACCACCATGTCGGCGGTGCCCGGATCCCATGCGGTGCTGTCGGCGATCGCCGCCAGCACGCCGGCATGCCAGGCCTGGCCAACCACTCCACCAGCTCCCAGCACCAGGCCGACACTTACCACGCCAACGTCCTACCACCTAACCTGGCCAGCTGTGAGCTCCGATCCGCAGCTGGTGGCGATCGACGGTCGTCGACTGGGCCTGCGGGCGCAGCAGACTCGGCGCCGTCTGCTCGACGCCACCGGGGAGCTGCTCGGCAGCGCTGGCATTCTCGACCTGAAAGTGGTCGATGTAGCCCGCAAGGTCGGGACCTCTCCGGCCACCTTTTATCAGTACTTCCAGAACGTGGAAGAAGCGGTGCTGGCCCTCTCGGAGGAGGTCGGCGACGAGCTTCATCAGCTGGCCCCGATTCTCGAGCGGCCATGGCAGGGAGCGAAGAGCCTCGACCTGTCCCGGGCCCTAGTCGACGGCTTTATCACCTACTGGGATGACAACCGGCCGGTCCTTCGCGCCAGGAACCTGGCCGCCCAGGAGGGCGACCAGAGGTTCCGCGCCGTGCGCATCCGGACCTTGTCGATGATCACCGACCGCCTGACGGATCTCATCGCGCAAAGCCAAGCGGCCGGCCGGAGCTCCATGGACATCACGCCGTATGCCGCCGCCAGCGCGCTGGTCGCCATGATGGAGCGGATGGGTGACTTCCACATCGAGCTCGAGCCCCGGGGGGTGAGCCGCGACGCCATGGTCGAGACGGTCGCCCGCATCGTTCACCAGACGGTAATGGGCCGGAGGTCCTGACTCGCCCGCCCCTGCCGCGCCGGCCGCCCTGATAATGTGACGATCCGTCAGATCCGGCTGGGAAGGGACCCTCAACGTGACGGAGCTCCCCAAGATCGTCAGTGTGGACGACCACGTGGTTGAGCCACCGCATCTTTGGGCGGCCTGGCTACCGGCGAGGTATCGGGACCGCGGCCCGCGGGTCGAGCGCAGAGGCATCGGGTCCATGGAGCACATCGGTGGCGGCTCCTATCGCCAGACTTTCGACCCCGATGGCCCAAAGGCCGACTGCTGGATCTACGAGGACCTCGTCTACATCAACAAGCGGCACGTGGCGGCGGTGGGCTTCGACCGAGACCTCATGTCCATGTCGCCGATCACCTACGACGAGATGCGGCCGGGGTGTTACGAGCCGAAGGCCAGAGTGGCGGACATGGAAATGAACTGGGTGGAGGCGTCGCTCTCGTTTCCCACCTTCCCGCGGTTTTGTGGCCAGACCTTCCTGGACGCCAAGGATCGCGAGCTGGCTGAGGCGTGCGTTGTTGCCTACAACGACTGGATGATCGACGAGTGGTGCGGCGACAGCGATGGTCGCCTGGTTCCGCTGTGCCTGATTCCTCTCTGGGATGCGGAGCTGGCCTCCGCGGAGGTGCGGCGCAATGCGGCCAGAGGCTGTCGAGCAGTGTGCTTCAGCGAGATTCCTCCCCACCTCGGTCTGCCGAGCATCCACTCCGGCTACTGGGATCCCTTCTTCGTCGCCTGCCAGGACACCGGTACGACCGTCTGCATGCACATTGGCTCGTCGTCGAAGATGCCGGCCACATCGGCCGACGCGCCGCCGGCGGTGGCGGCCACTCTGAGCTTCAACAACTCGATGGCCTCGCTCAGCGATTTCCTCTTCTCGGGTGTGCTGGTTCGGTTCCCGCGGTTGAAGCTGGCTTACTCGGAAGGTCAGATCGGGTGGCTGCCGTACTTGCTGGAGCGGGCCGACGACGTGTGGCGTGACCACCGAGCCTGGGGCGGCGTGAAGGACCTCGTTCCCGAACCGCCGTCGACGTACTACTACCGGCAGGTATTCGGCTGTTTCTTCAAGGACCGCCACGGAGTGGACTCCCTCGCGCAGTGCGGCGAAGACAACATCACGTTCGAGACCGACTACCCGCACACCGACTCGACCTGGCCTCACACCAAAGAGGTCGCGGAGAAGATGTTCTCGGGACTCCCCGACGACGCGATCTACAAGATCTGCCGCGGGAACGCCATCCGGATGCTGGGCCTGCCTCCCGACTGACGATGGACGCGGCGTCCGGGTGAGCGAATCGCAGCGCGGTCGACTGCTCGTGGCGACCCCGGACCTCGAGGACCCCAACTTCTTCCGGACCGTGGTCCTCATCCTCGAGCACAGCCCGGACGGGGCGATCGGGGTCGTGCTCAACCGGCCGTCGGCCGCCACCACCGTCGAGACCCCGCTCCCCGCGTGGGCGCCGCTCGCGGCCGACCCGCCCGTCATCTTCGTCGGGGGCCCGGTCCAGCCGCAGGCCGCGATCGGTCTCGCCCATCGCGCCGACGCCGGCAACCCGGACGGTTTCGCGCCCCTGTCCGACGAGCTCGGAACCGTCGACCTCGAACGCCACCCGGCCGACGTCGCACCGCGCGTCGACCGCATCCGGGTGTTCGCCGGCTACTCCGGGTGGGGACCCGATCAGCTCGAAGGCGAACTTGCCACCGGCGGCTGGTTCGTCGTCGACGCCGACCCGTCCGACTGGTGGACCCCCGAACCCGCGGCGCTGTGGCGCGTCGTGCTCCGGCGCCAACCCGGCAAGGAACGCCTCTTCGCCGAGTACCCGCTCGACGCCAGCCTCAACTGACGGCGCCACCACGCGACGAGTCGGGACGTCGTCGAGCCGGGCCGATGGTGTGACGAAACCAACGTCGAGTCCGACCTCCGACGGTCACCGCCCCCGCCATCCGCATCGCGACCCGCGCCACCGCCCGTGGCGATCCCGGGGCGGCCCCGTCGAGCAGGTCGTTCCAGAAGATCGACCAGCCACCCGCGACCAGACGCCCGACGCCCGGTGCCGTGACCGTGCGGGCCACGGTCGACACCACCACCGGACGGGGGAGCAGCGCGGCGTGGACCGGCGCCGTGACCGACTGGTACGGGGCGTAACGCGCCGCGAGGTCGCTCCGGTACTGCGTCGCGGCGTGGGCGGGGTCGGCGAGCACC
>CAXMLU010000528.1:0-4580 GCA_964194255.1 uncultured bacterium | reverse complement strand
CTCCAGACCGAGCATCCGGATTGGCAGGTACATGTCGTCCCGGTGACGACCAGCTATGCCTCCATCAACGTCGCCGGTCCGAAGTCGCGGGAGCTGATGAGCCGACTGGTGGACCGCATCGACCTGTCGGCGGAGGCGTTCCCGTACATGACCGTCAGGCAGGGTCAGATCGCGGGCGTGGCCGACTGCTTCATGTGGCGCATCGGCTTCACCGGAGAGCTGTCCTACGAGATCCACGTGCCCGCTGCCTACGGCCTCCATGTGTGGGAGGCGCTGTTCGAGACCGGGGCGGACCTCGGCATCGACGCCTTCGGCGTCGAGGCGCAGCGCATTATGCGCCTCGAGAAGGGCCACTTCATCGTCAGCCAGGACACCGACGGACTGACGCAGGCCTTTGGCGCCGACCTCGGATGGCTCGTCAAGCTGGACAAGGAAGACTTCGCCGGCAAGCCCGAGCTGGTTTGGCAATCCCAGCGCGACGAATACCAGCGGTTGGTCGGACTCCAGCCGCTTGACCCGCAGATCGTGCCCGAGGAGGCCAGCCAGATCGTGGCCGGCCGGACCATCGTCGGGCGGATCACGTCCAGCCGGTACTCCCCTACGCTGAACCGATCGATCTGTCTCGGCTTCGTCCTCCCCCATCTGGCCGTGGCGGGCACGATCGTCACGGTCCACCTTCCGAACGGCCAGGACATCCCGGCGCGGGTGATGCCGCATCACGCCCACTTCGATCCCGATGGAGTGCGTCTTCGTGGCTAGCCCCGCCGTCCAAGAACCGATCGCCCGCAGCTCGATCAAGCCGGCGGAGCCGGTCGTTGTACGGGACGGCTGGGAGGTCTCGGCCCGGACGTCAAGTTCCGGCCTGACTCTTTCCGATGCGACCGCGCTGGCCAAGGTGTTGGTCAAGGCAGATGCCAACTGTCCCTTCACCGCGTCGGCACTGGCCTTCGGCCGAGCCATGCGCCACCGCGCCGACGATGGCGGCCGCGTCCTGGAGGTCGGTAGCGGCCCTGGCGAATGGCTCCACATCGGCCCGCCAGGAACCTCCGGAATGCTGGCGGCCAAGCTTCGGGCCACTACGGCCGACGCCAATGAATTCATCAGCGTGGTCGACCTCACCCACGGCCGGGCCCTCATGCGCCTCACGGGCGATCACGGACCGTCCCTCATGGCCAAGATCTGCGCCATCGACCTGTCCGACGCGGCCACGCCGGACCTGGCCGCCTTCCGAAGCTCCGTAGCCAAGACCGTCACGGACGTGGTTCGTGACGACCGATCCGGCCGTCGGTCCTACTTGCTGCACTGTGAACGGTCTTCAGGGCAGTACCTCTTCGATTGCATTCTCGACGCGGGGCAGGAGTTCGGGATCGACGTCTCCAGCATGATCTCCGACCCCGCCCTGTAGCCGATCCACGATCCACCCACAGCCCAAGGGGGTCCACCACATGAGCTTTCCATCCGACCTCGAGATCGCCCGTCGGGCATCGCTCAAGCCGCTTCACGAAGTTGCGGAAGGGATGGGGCTGCCGCCGTACCTGCTCGAGCCCTACGGGGAATCGGTGGCCAAGATCTCGTTGGCGGCCATCGAGCAACTGAGCGACCGCCCCAAGGCCAAGTACGTAGTGGTGACGGCCATCACGCCAACGCCCCTGGGCGAGGGCAAGACGACGACCACCGTCGGCCTGGGCCAAGCCATGAGCCACATCGGCAAGCGGGCGACCATCGCCATCCGCCAACCGTCTATGGGCCCGACGTTTGGGATCAAGGGTGGGGCGGCCGGCGGCGGCTACAGCCAGGTGGTGCCGATGGAGACGCTCAACCTGCACCTGACCGGCGACATGCACGCCGTCACTGCGGCTCACAACCTCCTGGCCGCCATGATTGACAACCATCTCCATCAGGGAAACGAACTGGGTATCGATGTGCACAACATCACCTGGCGACGAGTGATGGATGTCAACGACCGGGCCCTTCGGAACATCATCATCGGCCTGGGCACCAAGGAGGACGGCGTCACCCGCCAGACGGGCTTCGACATTACGGCCGCGTCCGAGGTCATGGCCGTGTTGGCCCTGGCCACATCGCTAGCGGATATGCGGGCCCGCTTGGGTCGAATAGTCGTGGGCTATACCAAGGACGGTGCTCCCGTCACTGCAGAGCAGTTGAGCGGAGCCGGGGCGATGGGCGTCATCATGCGCGACGCCATCAAGCCCAACCTCATGCAGACACTGGAGAACACCCCTGTGCTCGTGCACGCCGGCCCTTTCGGCAACATTGCCCACGGGAACTCCTCAATCGTGGCCGACAAGATCGGCATCCACACGGGCGACTTCCTGATCACCGAGGCGGGGTTCGGTGCCGACATCGGTGCCGAGAAGTTCTTCAATATCAAGTGCCGTAACTCCGGCCTTTCTCCGGATGCGGCCGTGCTGGTCGCGACCGTCCGTGCGCTCAAGGTGCACTCCGGCAAGTACCGCGTGGTGGCCGGTCGCCCCTTGCCCGACGACATGCTGGTTGAGAATCCCGACGACGTGCTCGCCGGCGGGGCCAACCTGCGCAAGCAGATCGAGAACGTCAAGGTCCACGGTGTCTCACCGGTGGTGGCCATCAACGCCTTTCCCACCGACCACGAGTCCGAGCACCGGGCCATCCGGGAGGTGGCGGAGTCGATGGGCGCTCGAGTGGCAGTCTGCCGCCATTTCGCCGAGGGAGGCCGGGGGGCGACGGAGCTGGCTGAAGCCGTCGTCGAGGCAGCCGAGGAACCGACCACGTTCAAATTCCTCTACCCGGACAGCGCCACGCTCCGCGAGAAGATCGAGACCATCGCCACGACCATCTACGGCGCCGACGGCGTGACCTACGACCAGGTCGCCGTGCGGCAGCTCGACAACTACGAGAAGAACGGGTTCGGACACCTCCCTATCTGCGTAGCCAAGACCCACCTGTCGATCTCGTCGGACGCCTCGCTCAAGGGCGCCCCGACCGGTTGGACGCTGCCCGTGCGCGAGGTGCGGGCCTCCGTCGGGGCCGGGTTCATCTACCCGGTGTGTGGGGAGATGCGCACGATGCCGGGTCTCGGCACCAGGCCGGCTGCGGCCATCATCGACTTCGACGAGAACGGCGAAATCGTCGGACTGTCGTAGCGCGGACTGTCGTAACGCAAACTGTCGTAACGCGGGCGGGTCGAGCCGCCGCTCGCCGCTGCCGCTCGCCGGGCGACCGCCCTTTTCATCTTCTGGCCCCCACCGCCACCAAAAGGTGTTTGTCTCTGCAGCATCAGACGAATCGCCCCCGGCCGCCCAGACCGCGTCGGGATAGTGTCGTCGGCGTCGAGAAGAGGGAGGCGCCATGCCCGAACGAACGAAATACGCGCGCGGGACGCCGTGTTGGATTGATATCGGTACCAATGTTGAGCCGGCCAAGGCGTTCTACAGCTCGCTGTTCAACTGGACGACGCAGGACGCGGGTCCGGTAGAGGAGACGGGCGGCTACGGATTCTTCGAAAAGGACGGCACACAAGTTGCCGGCTACGGCCCGCAGCAGGGCGAGGGCCCGCCGTACTGGTCGACCTACGTCTCGGTCGCCGATGCCGATCAGGTGGCCAAAGAAGTCGAGGCGGCGGGCGGCACCATAATCATGGCACCCATGGATGTCATGGCCGCGGGCCGGATGGCGGTGTTCCAGGATTCCGCGGGCGCCTTCATCTCCGTGTGGCAGCCCGGGGAACACATCGGGGCCCAGTTGGTCAACGAGCCAGGCTCCCTCTGCTGGAACGAGCTGAACACCCGCGATGTCGAGGGCGCCAAGGCCTTCTACACCCCGGGCGTTCGGCTGGGACGAAGTGACCCACCGAGACGGCCCCATGCCGTACACGGAATTCCAGCTCGGCGGACAAAGCATCGCCGGCATGCTGGAGATGCCGCCGATGGTCCCGGCTGAGGTGCCCTCGCACTGGCTGGTCTACTTCGCCGTCGACGACACCGACGCGGCCGTCGCCAAGACCCAAGAGCTCGGCGGCTCGGTGCGCACGGCGCCGATGGATATTCCCATAGGCCGGTTCGCCGTCCTCGGGGACCCCCAAGGCGCGACCTTCGCTGTCATCCGGATGAGCGACCAAGCCGGCTAGCCACTCCTCACGAACCGGTGGACGATTGATGCGGCGCGCGTGTCAATGGTCCGCCAGTTCGCCGCAAGCACCGTCGGGACAGGGCCCCAGGCGGCCTAACCAGCAACGCCAGGCGGCGCGGCCTGGAAGCGCACCCAGAAGATGTCAACAACCGCCGTCGGTGAGCTGCAGAATCTCAACCACGCCGTGTTCCTGGCGCAATCACTCGACGGCGGCGTCACCTGGACCGACTATCCGATCTACGTGGGCCCGACCAGCGATACCTACGATCACATCTTCCCCGTGCTCGCCATCGACAAGCGCGGAGAGTTCTGGGCCGCCTGGCCAGCCAATCGCACGTCTACGTGACCCACGCACCAACCCCACAGGGCGGTCATTCCGGTTGGGCCACGCCCGGACAGGTCGACGTCACGGGCCACTCCGCCAACGTCTTCCCGTGGCTCGTCGCGGGCGG
>CAXMLU010000527.1:0-3309 GCA_964194255.1 uncultured bacterium | reverse complement strand
GTCCTGGAGCATGGCCTTGCGACGCTCACCGAAGCCAGGCGCCTTGACCGCGGCGGAGTTGAACGTGCCCCGGATCTTGTTGACGACGAGCGTGGCCAGGGCCTCGCCCTCGACGTCTTCGGCGATGATGAGGAGAGGCTTGCCCGACTGCATGACCCGCTCGAGGACGGGGATGAGGTCGTGGACGGCGCCGATCTTCTGGTTGGCGATCAGGACAAAGGGGTCCTCGAGCACCGTCTCCTGACGCTCAGGATCGGTGACGAAGTACGGGGACAGATAGCCCTTGTCGAACTGCATGCCCTCGGTGAAGTCGAGCTCCAGGCCGAAGGTGTTCGACTCCTCAACGGTGACCACGCCGTCCTTGCCAACCCGGTCGATGGCGTCGGCGATGACCTCGCCGATCGAGGCATCCGCGGCAGAGATAGAGGCGACCTGAGCGATTTCGCTCTTGTCGTCGATCTCCTTGGACTGACTCCTCAGAGCCTCGACGACCGCGGCTACGGCAGCGTCGATGCCCCGCTTCAGGGACATGGGATTGGCACCGGCGGCCACGTTGCGCAGACCCTCGCGCACCAGCGCCTGGGCCAGGACCGTCGCGGTCGTGGTTCCGTCGCCGGCCACGTCGTTTGTCTTGGTGGCCACTTCCTTCACCAGCTGCGCACCCATGTTCTCGAACGGGTCCTCCAGCTCGACCTCGCGGGCGATGGTCACCCCGTCGTTGGTGATGGTGGGAGCACCGAACTTCTTGTCGATCACCACGTTGCGGCCCTTGGGCCCGAGTGTGACCTTCACGGCGTCAGCCAGCTTGTTGACACCGGCTTCCAGGCCCCGACGGGCCTGGTCGTCGAACTTGATGATCTTTGACACTTACTTTCCCTTCCCTACCTTGGCCAGGACGTCCCGGCTGGTGAGGATGAGGAGGTCCTCACCGTCGATGGTGATCTCGGTGCCGCCGTACTTCGAGTACACGACCTTGTCGCCGACCTTGATGTCGAGGGGGATCAGCTCGCCCGTGTTCTCCGCCCGGCGACCGGGGCCGACGGCGAGGACTTCGCCCTGCTGGGGCTTTTCCTTGGCGGTGTCCGGGATGACAAGGCCCGAAGCGGTCTTCTCTTCGGCCTCGCTGGGTCGAACGACGATACGGTCATCAAGGGGCTGCAGATTCATAATTCGGAACGCCTCCGGAGGTTGGAACGTGTTAGCACTCACGCCTTGCGAGTGCTAACAGTAGCCGGGTTGGGCGAACAATTTCAAACGGCTCTCGTTTGACGTCGCTTTGACGGCAGGGGCGCACGGTGGGCATCGAAACCACCCCACCACCCAAGGAGAGATCCGATGCCCAACACCCGTTCCCGCCTCGTCCGGATGGCCCTGCTACGTCGACAACAGCGGCTCGTCGAGCTACACCGACAACAGCGGCGGAAGCAGCTACACCGACAACAGCAGCAGCTACTCCCCGCCGCCCGAGCCCGCTCCCACCACCGACTCCAGCTCGAGCAGCGGAGGCTGACCAGCCCGAGGCCCGATCGCCCAAACGACTAAACGCCCCAACGCCGGACGGCCGGCGGCGCGGAAGCGCCGCCGGCCGCGCGCGTCTAGACCACGGACAGCCGGAGGTTGGGAAACGCGCCGCAATCCAGCCCGGTGGGTCCATCGGACTGGAGCCGCCACCAGCCCGCCGCCGCCACCATCGCCGCGTTGTCCGTGCACATGGCCCGACTGGGGAGAAAGGCCCGTAGCCCGGCCGCGCGGCAGACGTCGAGGATACGTTCCCTCAGGCGGGAGTTGGCGGCGACCCCACCGCCGATGCAGATGCCACGGGCCCCGGTGTCGGCCGCCGCCCGTCGGGTCTTGGCCACGAGGACATCGACGACCGCCTCCTGGAAGGAAGCGGCAACGTCCCGTTGCGACGCATCCGGATGCTTGCGCAGGTAGGTCACGACGCTGGTCTTGACGCCGCTGAACGAAAAGTCATAGCCGGCGTCGCGCAGCCCCCGGGGAAAGGCGATCGCACCGGGGTCGCCGTTGGTCGCGGCCATCTCGATGGCCGGACCGCCCGGATACCCGAGATCGAGGACCCGAGCCACCTTGTCGAACGCCTCGCCGGCCGCATCGTCGATGGTCTGACCCAGCAGTCGGTACCGGCCTCTGCCTTCCATCAGGATCAGGAGGGTGTGGCCGCCCGACGCCAGCAGGACCACCAACGGCGGAGACAGGTCGGGTTCCTCGAGGAAGGCGGCGTAGAGGTGCGCCTCGAGGTGGTTCACGCCCACGAACGGCACGTCCCACGCCATGGCGTACGCCTTGGCCGCGCTCACGCCGACCAACAGCGAGCCGATGAGCCCGGGCCCGATGGTGGCCGCCACCGCCGCCAGCCCACCGGCCCGCGGGTCGACACCGGCCTCGACGAGGGCCTCGGCGACAACCGGGCCGAGCAGATCCAGGTGAGCGCGGCTGGCGATCTCGGGGACGACGCCGCCGAAGCGGGCGTGCAGGTCGATCTGGCTCGACACGACGGACGAGACGACATCCGTGCCGGCGCGCACGACGGCGGCGGCGGTCTCATCGCACGACGTCTCGATCCCGAGCACGAGCGGAGGGGCCATGTTCGCTACTCCTCCAGGACCGTGCGCCCGGGGACGCCGCGCTCGATCCCCTCCAGGCGGGCCGCGTACTCGGGCGTGTCGATGTCGTCGGCCCACATGACGATGGCGTCCTCGTTGGTTTCGAGGTAGTAGTTCTTGCGGATGCCGGCCGGATGGAAGCCGAAACGGCGGTAGAGCGCCTGCGCTCCCGCGTTGCTGACCCGAACCTCCAGCGTCAGGTGCTGGGCGCCGCGCCCCACGGCCACCCGCGCCATGTTGGCCAGCAACCGGGTGCCGATCTTGTGGCGGTGCCACAACGGGCCGACGGCGATGGTGGTCACGTGGGCGTCCTCGCCGGTGAGCATGAGCCCCGAGTAACCGACGACCATGCCCTTCACCCGGGCGACGGTGTACACCCGGCTCGTCCGCAATCCCAGCTCACTCATGAACAGCGCCACCGACCACGGCCGCGGATACACCTGCGCCTCGATGCGCAGCACCGACCGCAGATGCCGGCGCCGCATCGGGACCAGGTGCACCTCGAGGTCCTCGTCGGGGACCGGCGGCTGCGGGACGCGGGCGGCCACTATGCCCCCCGGCCGAGCGACGACGCCCAGGCCTCATCGGCGTCGGGCTTGCGCAGGTACATGGCGTGCAGCTCGCTCGGCGAGACGAACTCTTCGCGCAGGGCGTGGGGGTGGGCCAGCTCGACCAGATCGGCGGG
>CAXMLU010000526.1:0-2936 GCA_964194255.1 uncultured bacterium | reverse complement strand
ACCTCGACGTCCCGATCGGTCCAGTGCCGGGCAACGCTGTCGGCCACACAAAATGTGCCCAGAACCTCGCCTCCGGGGGCGCGCACCGGGAAGCCGGCCCAGGCGGCCACGCCCATCGTCCCGATGGACGGGTTGTCGCAGGTTGTCGGATCGGCGGCGGTGTCGTCGACCACGAGTTCGGTCTCGGAGTCGATCACGTATTGACAGAACGACTCTTCTACCGCCCCGAAACGATCGGATCCAGCAGGCAGCCCCACGGAGCTTTTGTACCAGGACCGCTTGTCGTCGACGACCGTGATGAACGCCAACGGCGCGTCCAGGACGCTGGCCGCCAGACGGCTCAGCCGGTCGAACGCCTCCTCGGGCGCCGTACCCGCCAAACCGGTGCGCCCCACCGCGGCGAGACGGTACGGGTCGACCACACTACCGGGCACACTAAAAGGCATCTCGCAACCGCCCCACGGCCCGACTGCTTCGGGCGCAGCCCGAAAAACACTCGCCCAATCCACTGGACTTGCACAGCCAGGGGCTCACCAAGCTGCCTGGCGGGCGGCGACAACGTCCTCCAAGGCTCGCACCGGCAGGGGGCTCGAACGACCATCCGTGACCCACGAACGTGCTCCGGCTGAGGTCGCCGGAACGTCGTAGGCTGCGACCGCACCCGGCATCTGTCGGACAACTTTCGCGTCGGATCGCCGATGACGGGCGCGTGTCTGACCGGACGCTATCGGCGAAGGCCGCGTCGCCCCGAACGCGGCCGCCCCGCTCGCCCACACCCATGCCCACTTCCGTAGCCTACAGAGGGCCAATCGTCATCCACGCGCAGTCGGCCCTACTGGAGCTGGGCCCGATGGGGTTCACCGTCAACACCGGTTGCCTGGCCCGGGCTGGCGGGACGGTCTGGCCGAGACCCGGCCGGAGGGCGCGGCCCGCTCGTGGGCGTTGCCTCGTTGGGTCGGATGGTCGAACCCGATGAGGTGTTGGGCCGCATGCCTATTCCTGGCCTCCCCGATAGCATCGCCTATCACGGGCATCGACATGGTCGTCGACTGCGACGTTTCCAACCATCCGACCTGGTGATCGCGCCGACCCCGTCCATCCCGGAGGAGCCCAATGTCGCTCGAGGACGTGTCGTAATCGTCACCGGTGGGCGCGAGGGATGGGAAAGGGTATTGCCGGCGTGCTCGTCGAGCGCGGCGCCATCGTCAACGTCTCCGCCAACCCTCGGAAATTCAGCATCATCGATCACGCCCCGGAGCCGTAGCGCTCGTGGCCATCCAACGGTGCGCGCTACCGGGCCGAGATCCCGGGGGCCGAGCTGCACGTCCACCGCCAGCGGATCGTTTACGGAGGCGCCCTGGTTGCTCGTGCGGGCGGTGAGGATTTACCCGATGGCGTGCAGGATGCCGTCTGCTGAGCCGATGTAGAGCGTCCCGTCGGCGCCGAGGGCGGGGTAGGAGTCGACGGTGCCCCCGGTTGTGATGTCGAAGAGTTGGTGGCCGTCGGCGGCGACCCCGTAGATGTGGTTTGCGGCTGTGCCGAAGTAGGCGTTGCCAGCGCTGTCGACCGCTGGTGAGGTCCAGACGCCGATTCCTTGGGGGTGTTTGCCCGGCCCCGGGTTGGTGGGCGAGCGGCGGATGACGGTGCCCGTGCGCGCGTCGACGATGTCGAGGAAGCCCTTGTGGTCGCCGAAGAAGGCTCGCCCGTCTGGGGTGATGACGGCTGACGAGTAGGACCAGTCGCCTTTCTCCCATCGCCACCGCAGCCTGCCGTCGGGTCCGATCCCATAGCTGAACGGGTCGTTGAGGCCGACCACGGTGGTGCCGTCGGGGGCGACGCCCGGGGAGACCTCGATGACCGCCGGTGCTTGCCAGCGCCACTGGATCTTGACCCGGGTGCCGAGGTCGTTGAGGCCGAAGAGTGTCCGTTGGGTGGCGACCACGAGCGTGCCGTCCGGCGCGAGAGCGGGGCTCGAGAAGCTTTGGTCGCCAAGGGCGAGGCGCCAGGCGATGCGGTGAGCGGCGCCCGAGCCGGTATCCAGCGCGGCGACCGTGCCTGCCTGATCGGCGAGATAGACGCGGCCGTTGGCCGCCAGCGCCGGCGAAAGCACTCGGCCAGCGAAGCCCTCCTGCCATAACAGCCTGCCGGCGCTGGAGACGGCGAAGAGGGTGTCGTGAGGCCCTGGCCACAGCACCGTCCCGTCGGCCAGCACCGCCGGGCTAGTCGACAAGTCGCTGCCATAGCCGCCACCACCATCGAAGACCCAGCGGTCCTGGCCGGTAACCGGATCGATGGCGTACAGGCGTCCCGCGTCGGATGCGGCATAGACCGTTCCGTCGGCCCCGATCACCGGGCCGGGATCGACGCCGGCGTCCAGCTTGCGCTCCCATCTGCGGTGAGCGGTCTGCGGGCCGATCACCCCGCGAGCGACCGCCGAGGAGTGTCGGGCGTCATGCAACGCTTCCGGCCACGGCGATCCCCCTACGCCCGTCGGATTGCCTGAGCTCAACGGCGGTGACCGGGGAATTGCGGGCCCGGCGCTGCAAGTGGACAAGCAAGCTGCGACGACCAGCATCATCGACGCGGGAATGGCGAGGCGCCGCCGAGGCACAAGCGTGCCCGTCACAGACACGCAAGGAACGGTCGTCACGACAGCGAACCACCGCGGCGCGGGCACCGGGCAACGTCGTGCGGCACTTGCGGCGCCGAACCGTCCGGCCATGCCGTGCTTGCCCATCATCCGAGCGAGTTCTGGCCGCTGGCTCGGGTGACGTCCCAGCCGTGTTCAAGTCGGGCCATGACGCGAGCGGAGCCGGGCGTCGCGTTCACGCGTCGATGCCGTAAATGTCGTGGAGCTTGCGGCGGAGCGCGGGCTCGGGGAGGGCAGAGAGCTCGGTGGCGATGAGCCGGCCGCCGGCGTCATAGAAGGCGGTGAC
>CAXMLU010000525.1:0-6691 GCA_964194255.1 uncultured bacterium | reverse complement strand
TGCGCCGCTCGATCGCCATGCTCCGCCCCGGCCAGCCTGAAGCGGGAGGAAGCGATGCGGATCCTCGAGGAGTTGCAGTGCCTCCAACGGTTGGACCGTCGCCACGCCGACCTGGTCAGTCGGCTTCGTGCCGTGCTGGACGACGCGAGCGACGGGCCGGCGTAGCCCGGTTCGGCCGGTCTAGATCCGGCAGTTCCTCACGGTTCTGCGGCCGGGTGTGGCTCGACAGAATCACGCGTTAAAGACCGGCCGGGACCGCCCAGATCTCCCTGCCGATTCTCGCGAGATGTGCGGACGGCCTTAACGGGCCGAGGGGCTGAGGGCGACCCGCCCCCGAGCTGGAGCTGGCGGCGGAAACCGGGGCCGTCGGAGCGCTTTCGGAAGTCCCCGGCGCGGTCCATCGCAGGGCGCATCGGCTTGGGCGCGCTCTCAGGCAGAGTGACGGCTGGGCGGCTGGGCGGTAGCCTGCTCGTGATGGGCATGGGCCGGAGGCCGGCCCGTGACTCCCGCTACTGAGCGCCTTCGGTCGGCCTTTAGGAGAAGCGGGTGGGTATGCGCTCATTGCTGGCAGCCGTCGAGGAGGCTTCGCCCATCGATGCCGTCGACGTGGTGGCGGCCGAGATGGCGGCAGCGGTCGGAGCCCGCCGAGTCGGGCTGCTGATCGCCAACCTGAGCGGCAACGCGGTGGTGCGCATGTCCCACGTCAGCGATGGGACCCAGGAGGACGGCCACAACGAGAGGGGCCAATCCCTGTCGCTGCCCGGATCGGTGTACGAGCGTGTTCTGCTCAGCCAGATCATCGACGTGGCCGCCTCGGATGGGGCGTGGTCGGTCCTGGTGCCGGTGACCGAGAGGGGCGACACCATCGGGATCCTCGAGTTGACCCTGGCCAAGGAACCGGGTCCCGAGACCCTCGAGTACCTCGTGTCAGCGGGCCATTCCCTAGCCTACGTGCTGATTGCGTCGCGTCGCCATACCGACCTGTTCGAGTGGGCGCAGCGCGACATCCCCTTCTCGGTGGCGGCCGAGATCCAGCGCCGCCTCCTGCCCTCGGCCTATACCGCTGAGGCGGGCTCCTTCACGCTCGCCGGTTGGCTCGAGCCGTCCTACGACGCCGGCGGAGACAGCTTCGACTACAGCATCGACCGCGAGTACCTCTACGCCTCGCTGACCGACGCCATGGGCCATTCCACCGAAGCCGCCCTACTCGCCACCCTGGCCCTGGGCACTCTCCGCAACCGGCGCCGGGCCCTGGCCTCTCCCGCCGAGCAGGCCGACGCGACCAACGACAGCCTGCGCCGCTGGGCCAAGGAGGACCAGTTCGTCACCGGCCTGATCCTGCGGGTCCGGCTCGCCGACGGGGACGCCGAGATCGTCTCGGCCGGCCACCCCCCGCCCTACCTGATCCGCGCCGGCCGAGCGGTCAACCTCGCCGTGGGGTCGCAGCCTCCGCTCGGGGTGACCGACTGGCGGTATCGGTCCGACTCGTTCCGCCTTGAACCGGGCGACCGGCTCCTGCTGGTCAGCGACGGCTACCTGGATCGCAACGCCGCCCAGGTGGACATCGAAGGGATCCTGACCCGCACGCTCGAGCGTCACCCGCGCCAGATCGTGCAGGAGCTGGCCCGCAATGTGCTCGACGCCACCGGCGGGAAGCTCCCCGACGACGCCACCACGCTGTGCATCGACTGGTTCGGCCCCAGAGAGTGGCGCGGCGCCACCGGCGGAGCCAGCGCCGATCGGGCCACCGCCGTCTAACGCTTCTGCCCATGACCGAGACGTGGTGAAGATCCGTTTGGCAACGGGGGTTGCCGGTATCACGATCGCTGATCTTTCGGTCGAGACGTTGAGGCCGGCAAATGACAGTGTCTTCCTTGAAGCACGTCGCGGACACCGCCGGCCAGGTGGCCGACGATCAGCAGAAGTCGCTCGCCACACAACCAGTTCGCCGTCGAGGATCGCCTGGCGGCCGTCGAGAGCGTCGGCGAGGCAGGCCAGCTCGGGAACAGTGGTCGTCACGTTCCGCCCGGTCCGGGTCCGGACGACCAGGCCGGTCCACGTAGACCAGGGCGCGCCAACCGTCCCACTTCCCCTCAAACGACCAGCGCGGCCCGTAGGGCGCCGCGCCGGTCGCCGCGAGCATCGGCTGAAGGATTGGGAGCGAACATCCTATGGCACCGGAGCGCTCGACTCGTGACGCTCAGCGGTTCAAGAGCGCGATGAGGATGACTGTCGCTATGACCGAGAACAGAAGCGATCCGAAGCAGCCGAGCCGATTGGAGAAAAAGAGAAACATCTCGCCACCCTTCCCCGGACGGCCTGCCACGAAACAGTCTGGGGAGCAGAATCGGGGCAATGAAGTAACAACTGGTCGGCCGACGCCGATGGAAGGTTAGGGGCGCGCGCCGGGCGCCTCGCCGCCTTCATAGCCTTGCTGATCTGCCTGAGCCTTTCGAGAATGAGGAGCTGCTCGGCTTTGATGTCGACCAGGTGGACGGCCAACATGGTTTCGAGCGCGCCGACCCGGTCGTCGAGGCCGGTGAGGTTGGTCATTTCCCCCGCGCCGCTTCCTCCTCGTCGAGCTGCCGGATGATCACATCGAGACGCGCCTCGAGGCGTTCGATCCTCGCCTCAATGTCGACGTCGGTTGTCCTACGCTCTGACATTGTCAACCGCCTCCTGGTTAGGTGGTGGCCGGGCCCCGGGGTGTCGCAAGCACCGCCGGGGCCGCTCCTGTCCCTACTTTCATCCCTACGACTCAGCGACTTTCGCTGATATTCAATGGTCCCGAAGGAACATCGAACGGGCCGTGACCTGCTGTTTTGCGACTTAGTGGTCGTCGGGGAACAAGTGGGTTTCAACTTTGGATCCGCGAATCGAGGTTCGAGTCCTCGCCTCGGAGCTACCAAAACCACTGGTCATCCGGTCGCGCGGAATGATCAAGTGTCCGATCGATGAGTCACTGGACTCATTGGGGTGGTGGCACTCATGTGCCACCGGGCGGTGCCGAAGAGAATTCCATATGGGGAAATGTCGGAGCGCTCTATCAGCATTAGCCGTGACGGTGTCCCTGGTCGGATCGGGCAGCGCCGCGTTCACGGCCCATGGAGGACGCGCGTCGGCGGCTAAGAGCCACCGCGCTCCCGCGGCCGGCTATCTGACGTTGCTATTCGGGCGTGCGCAATGGACTTCCGTAGGAGGCCACTGCGCGCAAACGCCGGGCGCCCTCACGCTCCAAGACATCGCCGACGGGTTGCACACGAGAGGACTGGCTGGAACGGCCACCGTCGTGCTCGACCGTATCGCCGAGACCACCCGGCTGTGCCGAGGTGTCGATCAACAAGCTTCATGGGTAGACCTCGGCAATCTGCAGGCCATCGACGGGTAGCGATTCGTGAGCCAGGGATTGACGGAGACCGACGTCACCAAACTTTCTCTTGCCGCCCAGCAGGCCGACATTTGTGGCTCTCTTCCGGCCTTTGCCGCCCACGGAATGATCGGGTCGAACGGACTATTCGCCTACGCCTCCGGCGGGAAGAATACTGCGACCGTGCAAACCGATGTCACGCAGACATGTTTTGATTTCGGGCGCCTCTACGGTACGGGCACGAACGCCTGGTCAACGACCGGGCCGCCCTGGTACCAACGGACCCTGTCGGTCAATGGGGGCCAGTGCAACAATCCGGCGCTGTCCTGTTACACCCTGCCGATCAAGAACAACCGGCGTTCAGAAAGCTACTCAGCCCTGGTTCACGCGTTTTCCCCGAGCTCTGGTCAGTGGAGTGCGGTGCAGGCCTACCGGCTTGTCGCTGGCGCGAGCAGTGGACCGGACAGCTGGGACTGCACGGCGGTCAACCCCGATGACCGCTGGACCAGCATTCCGGAGGAGTACTGTGCCAACACGTACTTTGCCGCTCTTGACCAGGCCGCGGCCACCAATCCGGGCGTGATTACCACCGATCCAGCCACCGTCGCTGCCTCGTGGGGCCGATCGGTGTGAACGATGCAGAAAAGGAAGCGCGGTTCACGCTCGCGTAAGTCCCGAGGAGGTCTGCTCGACAGAGTTCGAAAACCCTTCTTAGGCGCGAGCCGGGATCCCGTAGTGTGCGCCCGTGCTGATCCTCGTACGCCACGGACAGACGGCCGCGAATGCTGATGGGCTACTTCTGGGCCGGGCCGATATCGGCCTCAACGAAACCGGTTGCCGTCAGGCTGCCGCGCTTGCAGCGGCGCTGCCGGCACCAGCTCTCGTGGTAT
Source organism: uncultured bacterium (assembly GCA_964194255.1). Classification (GTDB taxonomy): domain Bacteria; phylum Actinomycetota; class Acidimicrobiia; order Acidimicrobiales; family CAXMLU01; genus CAXMLU01. The sequence goes on along the minus strand of CAXMLU010000525.1, from coordinate 2,434 downwards.
CGAGCCCGCTCATTCGGGCCCAGCAGACGGCCGCCGCCTTTGGTAGTCCAGTGAAACTGGATGAGCGCTGGATCGAGCTGGACTACGGTGCCTTCGATCGGCGGCCGATTGCCAGTGTTGGCGAGGAGGTGTGGCGTCACTGGCGAACGGACTGCGATTACGCACCAGCCGGCGGTGAGTCCCTTCGGACGCTCGGGGCTCGAGTGCGACAGGCGTGCGATGACGTCGCCGAGGTCGCCGCCGAAGCCGACGTCGTGGTCGTGAGCCACGTTTCCCCAATCAAGGCCGCCATAGCGTGGGCCCTCGATGTCGGTGACGAGGTCGCTTGGCATCTCTTCGTCCAAGACGCCGCGGTCGCCAGGATCACGCTTGCCGCGGGGTTCCCCGTCCTCCAATCGTTCAACGAGCGCTATCCGCCAGATGTTTGAGCGCGCCGAAGAACTCGGAGGCGGTCTGTTCCCAGGTCATAAGGCCAGCTCCGCGGGTTCGGGCGGCGGCGGCCATCCGGTGCCGGTACGAGTCGTCCACGGCTAGCCGCTGCAATGCCGCCGCCAATCCGCTGATATCGCCCGGTTCGAGGACGACGCCCTCATGGCCGTCGTTGATCAGATTCGGCAGATTGCCGGCCCGCCATCCGACTACCGGGAGACCGGCGGCAAGGGCTTCACCGTAAACTGTTCCATACGGCTCGCGGTAGCTCGGCAACACGAAGGCATCGCACGATGCGTACAGCCGCGCCGTCTCAGCCGGCGGCAGTGAACCGTGCACCACTACTCGGCCGGCGAGGTCGGGCTCGGCCAGGCGAGATCGCACCCGATCGGCGTATCCCGGTTCCTGGTCCGTACGTCCGACCAGGTGAAGGGTCGCCGCCTCAGATGGAACCCGGGCGAAGGCGGCGAGGAGGTCCATGGTTCCCTTGCGCGCCACCCAGTTGCCCACGCTGAGGAATGCAGCTCGTCGCCCACGGCGAAGATCTGGAACAGGTCCAGACGCCGGCGCCGCCGGATCGCACCCTGGCGGCACCACGATGGCAGGCCGACCGGGAACTTCGCCAAGGAGCGCGCGGCTCGCCAAGATGAGCAGGTCACAACGGGCGTAAACGAGGTCGTCCAGGCGCTTTTGAAACGCCCGCCTCAGTGCTCCCGCATCGATCCCGCCCGGTGATTGGTGGAGGACGGCCGCCGTCGGCCGGGGTAGCCGCCATGGCGCCAGAAAGGCGGCGGCGATGCTGTCAACAACCGTGACGTCGGCACGCCGCGCCTGGCGCAAAAGCCGGCCACCGGCCGCCGCCGCCAGCGCGAAGGGACGGTTGGGGAAGGAAACGAAATCGAGCGTGGCATCGTGCGCCGGCGCAAACGCTGCCATCCGGCGGTGGTAGAGATAGCCGCCGGTCAGTTGGTCGGGCGAGCCGAGCGTAACGAGGGAGATGGTCAGCATCCGGGTGGTTCATGTGGCACCGACAATGTTCGGCGGTGAAGGCCTGTTCGGTGGTGGCGAACGCTACCCGATTGAACTGGCCCGAGCCCTGGCGCGACAAGATGGCGTCGATTGCGAACTGGTGACGTTCGGCCGGCAAGCCGGCTTCGAGCACGACCCGTCGGGCCTAGACGTGCGGGTCCTCCGGACGGTCGGCCGCCTGCGGCACCATCCCGTTCACCCACTGGGCTCGGGACTGATGCCCGCACTCGCAGACGCGGATCTGGTCCACACTCATCAGGTCCGCAGCGCACCGAGCCGGCTCGCTGCCATCGCCTGTCGTGCTCGGCATATACCGGTGGTGACAACTGACCATGGGCTAGGAGGTGGGGGTTGGTGGGGCCTTCTTCCTCGGCTGTTCGACGGTTTGCTCCCCGTCTCGCGGTTCTCGGCTGAAACGCTTGGCACGCCGACGCGCAAGACCTCAGTGATCTATGGCGGCGCCGATCCTGAGCGGTTCCGCCCCGAGGCCGACGAGAGCCGAGCGGGCGCGCTGTTCGTCGGGCGGATAACGCCGCACAAGGGCCTGGATCGGCTGATCCAAGCGCTGCCGCCAGGTGTTGAACTGACCGTCGCAGGCACCGCGGGCCACGATCGGCTCCCACCCGAGCGGGACTATTTCGACCACGTTCGCCGCTTGGCCGCCGATCGGCCGGTTCGCTTCCTGGGAGCCGTCACGGAGGAGCAACTCCCACTGCTTTACCGACGGGCCGCAGTAGTGGTTCTGCCCTCCGTTGAAAAGACCTGCTACGGCAGGTCGGTGGCGATCTCTGAACTCCTTGGTCTGTGCGTCCTCGAGGCCATGGCGAGCGGTACGCCCGTGATCGCCAGCCGCATCGGAGGACTGCCGGAGATTGTTGTGGATGGGGAAACGGGCTTCCTTGTTCCGCCCGGCGATATCGACGTTCTCCGAGACCGGCTCCCGACGGGGGGTGCCGGTGACCGGCTGGCCCGCCGG
>CAXMLU010000524.1:0-6573 GCA_964194255.1 uncultured bacterium | reverse complement strand
CCGGCCCGGTCAGCCAAGAGGCGGCCGGTGTTGCGGTGCGATATCCGCGTGGCCAGCTCTTGCAGCGTCACGTAGGCCAGACCCTCGCAGGCTCCGTCGATGGGCTGGGAGAACCCGGTGCACACCTGGTGCATGCGTCCCCGTTCAAGCGCCACCGGGTCAATGGCGCGGGTGATGGTCAGCCAGTCCCGTATGACGATGGAATGGCGACCTTCCTCCGCGGTCCATCGGCGGTTCCAGGTGGCCCAGACCGATCCGGCCGGGTCTTTGGTGGGGAACAGGCCCTCGATGGCGTGGAAGTAGTACGGCAGGTTGTCCTCGGTCAGTAGATTGACGAGGAGCGCGCTGCGTACGGCGGGAGGCAGGGGGTACTCCTCCGGATCCCAGGGCTGGCTCGGGTCGTAGTCGCGGCCGGACCCCCACGGGACGAGCTCGTGAGGAAACCATTCCTTTGCCATCGACAGGTGGCGTTCGAGGTACTGCTCGGCGATCGGGGCCAGATCGACAAGGAGAGCGGTATCTTCCATCCCCCAAGCCTACCGACAGGTAGGTAGGCGTTCAACACGCGGGGCAAACGGGCGTTCGTGCTACTCTGGGTGACGACGAGGGAGTCCGCTGTCGTGGACCCTCGTGGGTCACCCTCACCTGCTGCTCACCATCGGGAGTCGCCTCGAGGACGGCCCTCGGACGCTTTCCTCGGACAGCTGCAAAGAGAGCAGAACTTGTGAAGACCACCTTCGAGGCCCTTGGGGTCTCCGCCGACCTCGTGTCGGTCCTGGCATCGGCCGGCATCGTCGATCCCTTTCCCATTCAGGCCATGACCATCCCGGACGGCCTCGCCGGCCGCGACGTGTGCGGCAAGGCCAAAACCGGCTCAGGCAAGACCCTCGCCTTCGGCCTACCGCTCCTCGACCGGACCGCACCGGCCCAACCCGCCCGCCCACGGGCGCTCATCCTCGTCCCCACCCGAGAACTGGCCAAGCAGGTCTTTGCCGTCCTCGAACCGTTGGCGGCCGTCCGGGGCCTGCGCATCGCCGCCATGTACGGCGGAACCAGCCTGGACGCCCACCGCAAAATTCTGCGCCGTGGGGTGGAAGTCGTCGTCGCCACGCCCGGCCGGATGATCGACCTTGGCAAACAGGGCGAGTTCTCCGTGGCCGACATCTCCACGATCGTCCTCGATGAGGCCGACCGGATGGCCGACATGGGCTTCCTCCCCCAGGTCGAATGGTTCCTCCGCCAACTCCATCACGGCCATCAGACCATGTTGTTCTCGGCCACCCTCGACGGAGACATCGACCATCTCGTTCGCCACTATCTGCGCGACCCGGTCCGCCACGAGGTCGAAGCCGAGACCGAGACAGTCGAGGCCATGGAGCACCGGTTCCTCTCGGTGCACCAGATGGACAAGGTGAAGGTGACCGCGGCCATCGGGCGCGGCGTCTACAAGACGCTCGTGTTCGTGCGGACCAAGCGAGGGGCGGACCGGTTGGCCCAGCAGCTCCGGCGGGAAGGGGTGAAGGTCGCGGCCATCCACGGTGACTTGCGCCAGCAGGCCAGGGAGCGGGTCCTTCAGGATTTCTCCGAAGGCAAGTTGCCCATGCTGGTCGCCACCGACGTGGCCGCACGCGGCATCCATGTGGACGGCATCGATATCGTCATCCACTACGACCCGCCCGAGGACGCCAAGGCCTACCTGCACCGCTCCGGACGCACCGCTCGCGCCGGGGTCGAAGGGCTGGTCGTGACCCTCGTTCTCTGGAACCAGGTGGTCGAGGTGGAGCGAATCCAGCGTCGTATCGGTGTAACCCAGCCCATCGTCGAGGTGTTTTCCAACGACCGCCGGCTGGCCGACCTGCGAGCGTGGGATCCCTCCGTCGCGGGTGCCACTTCGGTGGCCTGACCAGCCACCCCTTGCTGAACGCCACCATGGAGCCCGTCGCTGTCGACGTGGTGGTGTTTGCGGCCGGTGCGTTCGTCGTTGTCGCCACGCTCGCGTCCGCGGTGCGCTCGGTCGTACTGCCGCGGGCCATTCCTGCCCGCCTGACTCGCAACGTGTTCCTCGGGGTCCGGCAACTGTTCCGGTTGCGGATCGGCCGCGACGCCACGTATGAGCGGCGCGATCGCGTGCTCGCGATGTACGGGCCGACCTCGCTGCTCGTCCTGTTGTTCGTCTGGTTGTTCCTCGCCTTTGCCGGATACTCGGCCATCTTCTGGGCGCTGCACGCCCACCCGTTACGCCGGGCCGTCACCGTCTCCGGCTCGTCTCTTCTGACGCTCGGATCGGCCACCGCGTCCGGTCTTCCGGGCACCATCTTCGAGTTCACTGAAGCGGCCGTCGGTTTGGTCCTCCTCGCGCTGCTCATTACCTACCTGCCGAGTATCTACGGCGCGTTCTCGCGACGGGAGACATTCGTGTCTCTTCTCGAGGTGCGAGCGGGCACGCCGCCCTCGCCGACGAACTATCTCGTCCGGGTCTGGAGAATCGACGGTCTGGAAAAGCTGAGCGGGGTATGGCCCGATTGGGAGCGTTGGTTCATCGAGTTGGAGGAGACCCACACCTCCTTCCCGGCGCTGCCGTACTTTCGGTCAACGTTGCCCCAACACTCGTGGGTCACCGCCGCCGGGGTCATCCTCGACGTCGCCGCCCTGCGGGCGTCGTCGATGGACGGACCGCGAGACGCCGACGCGGAGCTCCTGCTCCGCGCCGGCTACCTCTCCCTGCGCCGGATCGCCGCCTTCTTTCGCATCGTCTCCGACTCCGACCCGCGGCCGGACGATCCGATCAGCATCCGGCGGGCGGAATACGACGTGGTCTACGACCAACTGGCGGCCGAGGGCTTGCCGATGAAGCCCGACGGCGACCAGGCGTGGGCCGACTTCGCCGGCTGGCGGGTGAACTACGACACCGTGCTGCTGGCCCTGGCCCGACTGACGGACGCCCCGTACGCGCCCTGGATCTCCGACCGCCCCCCCATCGTCCGCCAGCGTCTCCGCCGCCTCAACCGGTAGCTCGGCGGGAGTCGGGACCGGCTGGGCGGCGCGCGCGCGTCACGAACCGGCTGACAACTCATGCTGCGCGCGCATCAATTATTCGCCGGTTCGCCGTCTCGGCAGGAACTGGTCGCAAATTCGTACGCGGCTACGGCCCAATCCGCCTACCAGTTCAGCCGGGCGCTTGCCAACTACCCGTCGACTACCTGCCGGCGGACGTGGGCGGCGTAGGCGGCGCGAACTGCGTCTTGAGCAGGGTGTCCCACGCCCGGTCCGGTAACAACCGCCGCGTGCCCAGGATCATGCGGGCTCCGGCCGTCACTGGGTAACGGCTACGCGGGCGGCGCCGCGTGAGCGCCCTTTCGACCACCTTGGCCACGTCCTCGGGTGACCCGGACAGGTGGGACATGGGCCCCTCATACGCGCCATGGACAGCGGCGCCGACGCTGGCGGTGAGCACGGCGTAAGGCGAACCGGGTGGGACGTCGTCGAGCAGCGTGCCCTGCACGGTTCCGCCGAACTCGGACTTGATGATGCCCGGCTCGATCAGTGAAACGGCGATCCCGAAGGGGCGCACCTCCCAGCGCAACGCATCGCTGAGCGCCTCGACGGCGTGCTTGGTGGCGTGGTAGAAGCCGCCGCCCGGGAAAGTCAGCCGTCCACCAACGGATCCCATGTTGACAATCCGGCCGAAGCCCTTCCGGCGCATGCCGGGGAGGACAAGCTGGCACATCCGCACCAACCCGAACACATTCGTCTCGAACTGGCGGCGGATCTGATCCATCCCGACCTCCTCGACGGGGCCGTACTCGCCGTAGCCGGCGTTGTTGACCAGACCGGCGACCGCACCGTGGGCGGCCTCGACCTGCTCCACCGCCGCGTCCATCGACGCCTCATCGGTGACATCCAGCTGCAGGAGCCGGCAGCCCTCGTCGGCCAGATTGGCAATGGCGTCCATCCGCCGGGCCGTGGCGTAGACGGTCCAGCGCCGGTTCCGGGCCAGGCGTTGTGCCGATGCCCGGCCGATCCCCGTCGAGCATCCTGTGATCAAAACCGCATTCGAGACCTCTTTGGCCATGCAGCCAGCATACGGAGGGGTCCGGTCAGGCGGCGGCGGAAAGCGCGAAGGCAACGGTGGACAGGGCCAGCGCGGGCCAGCGTCGGACGCCCAGTACCCGGCGGGCGGCGATCACCGTGACGACGATCCCCGTTCCGGTGGTGACAAGCGAGACCACGGGACGCAGGAGGACGAAGGTGCCCACCGGCTCTCGCTGCAACAAGAACAGAGTGAGCCCGGCATTGGCGAAATGCACCACGGCCCACATGAGTGACAGTTGTTCGAGCAACCGCCGGACCGCCGGCCGGGCGAATACCTCGGCCGGCAGCGGCACGAAGTCGCCAGCCAGTCGGGCCACAAGCGGCCGTCCCAGGGGAACCGACAGGAGGAACACCAGTCCGGTCACGACCGTACCGATCACCGGCTGCAAGAAGAAGAGGAAGGTGCTTCCGGTCACGATGACGGTCGCGGCCCGGCCGATCACGGCCACCCCGCCGAGCACCATGACGCCCGGAATACGGCGTCCGACCCGAATCCGCCGGACGATGATGACCGCCGACCACACCACAACCGTCGCCACGGCCGCGCCGACGCTGATGGTGTGGAGAGCGATAGTGAAGAGGACCAGCGGGATAAGGGTGGCTTCGACCACGGTCGGCATGGCGTGAGCGACGACGGCTCGGAAGCCCGGCACCTGAAAGCTCCCCGGGGTCATGTCCCCGTTGTCGACATCGGCGCCTCAAGGCTTAATAACCATCCCGGTGACGTCCCGTGTCACCGTCCACTCGGCACTGCCGAGCGCTATCCCGCGCGCGGCACCAGGACCCGGTCGGCCAGCTCGGCCAGCCGGTCAATTTCCAGATCGGAGAGCACGGTGTGCTGGCGGCGCAGGTACTTCACCAGCCCGCGACCGTCGCCTATCCACACGCCATCCACCAGTGGCATGCGCCACCACCGCCTACGGATTTCCGCTCCCTGGATGCACAGGAGCGGAACGGCCGGCACCGACAGGTTCAGCACCCGCTCCACTGACGTCGCTTCGTCCCACGCCTGATCGACGGCGTCGTCAAGGCGCCGGCCGTCGCGCCGCAGCCGGCGGCCGACGCGGACCACGCCGGAGAGATGTTTGGTTTCGACGACGTAGACGCCGGGGGGACCGATGACGACGTGGTCGATGTTGCTCCTCCGGCCGGGGAAACGCCGGTCGTGGAGGAGCACGAAACCCCGCGGGCCCAGGGCGTCGAGCGCATCGGCGGTCAGGCGCTCCCCGGCCGCCCCTCGAGCCCACGCCCAGCTGCGCAGATCGGGCCGGCCACGGGCTCGCCGCCAGGTCGCCAGCGCGACCACGGCTGCGGCGACAAAGACCAGGGGCCGGGGCATCCCCGGCTGCGATCCGACCACCAAGGCGGTCATCGCATAGCCCACTGCTCCAGCGGCGCCGGCCAGTACGAGGCTGGCCACCAGGCCTCTCCGGTGACCGCTTCGCTCGATCGCCGCTCGTCGCTCGTACTCCTTTTGGGCCGATCGCCCCGCGATGAGCTCGGCTCGGGCCACGCCCCATTGTCTGACGTCGCGAACGCTCCAGGTGGGATGCTGGCGGCATGGCGTCCGCCGCGCCCCGCGACGAACTGGCCGCTGAGGTCGCCCGGATCGTGGGCGCACCTCACCTGTACACCGATCTTGACCTGCTCGTGTCGTTCACGACCGATTGGACGGGCCGGTGGCGGGGCCCGGCTCGGTTCGCAGTTCGTCCGGCGGATACCGCCGAAGTGGCGGCCGTGGTGTCGGCTTGTGCCGCGGCCCGCGTTCCCCTCATCCCCCAAGGGGGCAACACCGGGCTGGTCGGCGGCGGCGTGCCCGGCGGAGTGCCCGGCGGCGGCGGGCCCGGCGACCCAGAGACCGGCCGGCCCGGCAGCAGCACGAGCGACGCACCGGTCATCCTCAGCCTCACCCGACTCAATGGCATCGGGCCGGTTGACACCGTGGCTCGCCAGGTCACCGCCGGCGCCGGCGTCACACTGGCGCGGCTGCAGGCAGTTGCCGCGGAGTCCGAGTTGGCGTTCGGAGTCGACCTCACGGCGCGCGACAGCGCCACCGTGGGAGGGATGGTCGCTACCAACGCCGGCGGTGTCCACGTGCTGCGCTTCGGGCCGATGCGGTCGCAGGTCGTCGGGGTCGAGGCGGTGCTCGCCGATGGCCGGGTGGTATCGCGACTCACCGGCCTGGAGAAGGACAATGTCGGCTACGACCTCGGCGGCCTGCTGGTCGGAAGTGAGGGCACGCTTGGCGTCGTCACACAGGTCCGCCTCCGCCTGGTGGCTCATTCGCGTGAGCGGGTGACGGCGTTGGTGGGCGTCGACGGTACCGCCGATGCACTGCGGATCCTCGGCCACGTCCGCACTCCATCCCTCGAGGCAGCGGAGATCTTCTATGCCGACGGTCTGGCACGCGTTTGCCAACACGCCGGTCTGGCCGCGCCCCTGGCCGGCACCCACCCCGCCTATCTGTTGCTGGAATGCGCT
>CAXMLU010000523.1:0-1500 GCA_964194255.1 uncultured bacterium | reverse complement strand
GCGTGCCGGCTGGGTCCCACCCCAGCCGGCGGCTTCGATCGCGGCCAACAGTTCTGACGGCCCGAGCGGCGAGCGGTCGAGTTTCACCCCGAAAGGGCGGAGGGCGTCGGCCACCGCGTTGAACACCGCCGGCGGCGAGCCGATGGCGCCGCCCTCGCCCATGCCCTTGTGGCCGCCGGGTGTTGCGGCTGGCGTCTCCACGTGGCCGTACTCGATGACCGGGGCCTCGGTCGCGGTCGGCAGGAGGTAGTCGAGGAACGTGGTCGCCAGCGGGTTGCCGTCGCCGTCATAGGCGGCGTGCTCGTAGAGGACACCTCCGATGCCCTGTACGACCCCACCCGCGATCTGGCCTTCGACGACCATGGGATTGATCATCACCCCGCAGTCCTCGCTCACGATGTAACGCAGCAACGACACCTTGCCGGTCTCCGGGTCGACCTCGCAGGTGCACATGTGGCAGGCGTTGGAAAACATCAGAGGCGGCGACTTGAAGCGGCTGATCACCTCGAGGCCGGGTGACACGCCCGGCGGCAGGCGATCGGTCTCGGTATAGGCCACCGCCGCGACCTGAGCGAGCGTGGTTGAGCGGGTCGGGGTCCCGCGGACGGAGATCACGCCGGATTCGATCTCGAGGTCCGCTGGCGATGACTCCATCAGGTGGGCGGCGATGGCGAAGACCTGGTCGCGGACCTCGAGCGCGGCCTGCCGGGCGGCCGGCGAGAGGATGCCGGCACTCCGGCTGCCGCCCGTACCTCCGCCAAACGGCGCCGACTCGGTGTCGCCCTGGTGGACGATCACATCGTCGATGTCCACCCCCAGATGCTCGGCCACCACCTGGGCGATGGTCGTCTCCAGGCTCTGACCGTGCGAGCCGGAGCCAATAAACACGTCGACCTGACCGTTGGGTGCTACTCGGACGTTCGCCGCCTCGACGCCGAGGGCACCCATTCCGGCCTGCGGTTCGATGTAAAGGCCGATTCCAACGCCGAGATACCTTCCCTTGGCGCGAGCCTCCTCCTGCTCCTCGCGAAACGCGGTGTAGTCCAGGATCGATGCGGCCTGTTCCAGCGTCTCCGCCGGAGATACGTGCGAGAAAACGATGCCTCCGGCACTTGCGTACGGCAGATCAGAGGGAAAGATCACGTTTCGGCGACGGAACTCGAGCGGGTCCATCCCGATGTCCCGGGCGACGGCGTCCATCATCTGCTCGCGAGCCACCGTTTCCATCATCCACGGACCCCGGTAGGCACCTCGTCCGCAGGTGTTGGTGAACACCGACGTCGTGGACCACGCCAACCGGGGAATGCGGTACGGCCCAGGAAACAGCAAAGCGACCAGGGCTCCTGCCCCTCCGGACCCACCCATCGGATAGGCCCCGCAGTCCTCGAGGTGATCGACGCTGGCTCCGAGGATGACCCCTTCTTCGTCCACAGCCATGGTCACGGCGACCCGATCGGTCCGAGCGTGATTCGACGCGATGAGATTCTCCCGCCGATCCTC
>CAXMLU010000522.1:0-6553 GCA_964194255.1 uncultured bacterium | reverse complement strand
TGTGTATAAGAGACAGGCACAGGATTGATGTCACTGGCGGCCAGGTCGCCGGGCTTCACGCCCGGGAGCCAGGTCCGCAGATCATGGGTACGGAACGGATGGTCGGCTCCACCGCCCGCAGCCCGTCGGCGAAGTAGATAACGGTCATGACCGAGCGCAGGGTCCCGGTAAGATTCGGCGGCGCGCCGTGCAACGTCCAACCGGCGTGGAACGTCGCGTCGCCGGCGGACATGGGCCCGTGGGTGTGCAACGGAATGCCGCGTTCCTCGATGAGGTTGGCGAACTCGGCATCCGAACGATCCGAGATCTCGAACTGGCCGAGATAGCCGAGCCGCTAGCTTCCCGATGCGAAGGTCATGCTGCCAATGTCGGCGGTGATGTCGATGAGGGGCATCCACAGCGTGACCGTCTGGTCGCTATCGAACGGCCAGTAGAACTGATCCTGGTGGCACGGCGTCCGTCCTCCACCCGCCTCCTTGAACAACGCCTGGTCGTGGTAGAGACGGACGGCTTTGACGCCGAGCAGGCGGGCCGCCACCTCGGCGAAGCGTCCGGCGAAGACGAACTGGCGGACGCTGTCGTCTACCCGCCAGAGATTCAGCAACTGTAGGAAAGCCTTCCCGTAGGTGTCGCGATCCTCGAGTGACCGCGTCTCCCGGCTGTGACGCAAAGCGCTGACTCGATAGCCGGGCGGCAGGCGGCCACCTCCTCGGGTGACGCGAGCCCCCGGATCATAGTGTGGCCGTCGCGCCGGAACGCGTCGATGGTGCCAGGGGAAAGGGGTTGGCCAACGACGGCAGCCGCGGTGTGTCCACTTCGGCGCAGGATACCGTTGGCCATGAGCGACACCATCGCCGGGCTCGTCCACCTCCGCGCCGGAGACGATCGTCCTGGTCTGTACTTCGAAGACCAGGCCTGGACGTACGCCGAGTTGATCCAGGCGAGCGCAGAGCGCGCCAACTTGCTTCTGACCTTGCGTCGGCCCGGGCCCTTTCACGTCGGACTGCTTCTCGACAACGTGCCCGAATATCCGATGTGGCTCGCCGCCGCGGCGATTGCCGGAGCGACCATCGTCGGGGTCAATCCGACCCGGCGCGGCCTGGAACTGGCTGGCGACTTCGTGCACACGGACTGCCAGCTCCTCGTGACCGAGAAGGCTCACCTAACGGACATCGACGGCCTGGACATGGGGATCGACGCAGAGCGAATACTGATTGTCGACGACGCCTCGTATTCCGACGCCCTTTCCCCCTATCGGGGTGCGGCCCGGCCAGTGCCGGAGGTTCTCCCCAAAGAGCGGTACCTGCTGCTGTTCACCTCGGGCACCACCGGTGCCCCCAAGGCCGTGATCTGCAGCCAGGGCCGGCTGGCCTCTATTGCAAGCAAAGTCACGGAGATGCACAGCCTGGTTCCGGCGGACGTGTGTTATCAGGCCATGCCCTTGTTCCACGGCAACGCGCTGATGATGACGTGGGCTCCCGCTCTGTATTCCGGCGCGGCGATGGCGTTGCGCCGTCGTTTCAGTGCATCCAGCTTTCTTCCGGACATCCGCCGCTACGGCGCCACCTTCTTCAACTACGTCGGCAAACCGCTCTCCTACATTCTGGCCACACCTGAGCAGCCTGACGACGGCGACAACCCGCTGATTCGAGTCTTTGGGAACGAAGCTTCGGCGGTCGATGCCGAGCGGTTCGCCCGCCGTTTCCATTGCCGGGTCACCGAGAGCTATGGCATGTCGGAGGGCGGGACGAGTATCGGCCGGACTCCGGACACGCCCGCATCGGCTCTCGGTCCGGCACCTGACGGCGTCGTCGTCTGCGACCCGGTCACGGGGGACGAGTGTCGCCGAGCTCGCTTCGCCGGGTTCGGTGTGCTGCTCAACGCCGACGAGGCGATCGGCGAGATTGTGAACCGCCTCGGCGCGGCGGGGTTTGAAGGGTACTGGCGCAACGACGAAGCGAACGCGGCTCGGACCAGGTTCGGCTGGTACTGGACGGGCGATCTCGGGTACCGCGACGAGGCTGGCGTCATTTACTTCGCGGGGCGCGACCACGACTGGCTGCGGGTGGACGGCGAGAACTTTGCCTCCGCCCCCGTTGAGCGGATCCTGACGCGGTTCCCGGACGTCATGCTGGCCGCCGTGTACGCCGTCGCTGATCCCGATGGCAGCGATCAGGTGATGGCTGCGCTCCAACTCCGTCCGGATGCGACGTTCGATCCGACGAGTTTCGATGTCTTCCTCGCCGAGCAGAAGGACATGGGGACGAAGTGGGCGCCCCGCTTCGTGCGCATCATGGCTGAACTGCCGTTCACCGCCAGCAACAAGGTGCAAAAGCGTGATCTTCGCCGGCAGCACTGGGCTGACGACGCGACATGGTGGAAGCCCACGCGAGACGGTGGCTACCGGCTACTCACCGACGAGGACCGGGCGACGCTCCGACGGCAGTTCGCGGAGCGAGGCCGGCTACAACTCCTCGATTCGGTCTAGCGGACCGCCTACCAGCGATACCAGCGGGCTCCCTCGGCGCCTCGTACCAAGAAGCCCAGGACCCAAACCACGAACAGCACGACCGCCACGATCCACAGGAAGTGGATGGCGAAGCCGAGGCCACCGAAAAGCAGTGCGAGAAGGAGGATCAGGAGTACGAGTCCCATGAGTGTGTGTTCGCCTTTCCGTTGAGCCCACCGCGCCGTGGGTTCTCGGAGCTATACCCATTGGTGGCGGGCCGCGAACCTACGCCACGTCTCGTCGCCGAAAGATGCCGGCGGCGACCGCGAGCATTCCCGCCGTGACGGCCGCCAGGAACAACCCAGCGGCGAGAACCGAACGCCCCGGCACGCCGCCGCCGCTGTTGTGGCCACCGACGAACACGATGGTGTTGCCAAGGAACAGCCACCGCCGCCATCCCTCGAGAAATCGACCCACCACGTTCTCCACCACCACGATGTACCCGAACCCAACGCCGAGAGCCGCCGCGGTGGTCTTGGCCACGGCCGCGATGGAGAAGCCGATGCCGGCGGCCATGGCCGTCATGGCCGTGCCCCGCAGCCCAACCGCCGCCAACGAGCGCAGCCAGCCATCGCCGGTCCCGGCCGTCGTGCCATGGAGGTAGGCGGAAGGCAGAAGGGCCAGGCTGAGGACGGTGAAGGTGATCAGGGTGAGGGCGGCCGCGACGGCCATGCAGGCCAGCGCCTTCGCGACCAGGACGCGAACCCTCCGTGACTCCCAGGTGAGAATGGTGGCCAGCGTCCGGCTCTGCCAATCGGCTCCGATTACCGAAGCGCCGATCAACCAGGCGGCGATGATGAGCGGTGCAGTTGTGCCCTCCAGGATGCCCTTGAGGTTCTGGAGATGGAACCGCGGATCTCGGATCGGCTGGGTCTGAAAGCAGCCACCGTTTGGACCCGTCGGCCCGACCGGAACCGGAGCCGTGTCACCGGGCTGGATCTTGAACGCTTGGCATGGGCCGGTGACCTGTTGCGCTCGAGCCGCCGCCAAGGACGCTTCGGAGATCCGCTTGGTGTGGATGAACGTGGCGACCGCGGCCACCGCGATGATCAGCACGGCCGCGGCTAGCAGGACTCGCGTCATGCGGCGGGCCAGGACCCGGCGAAGCTCGCCGCTGAGTAGACGGGTCATATTGCGCCAGTCCCGGCGGTGAGCTCGAGGAATACCGTCTCCAGGTCAACCTCCGCCGGCCGTAACTCCGTCAGGTACAGCTGCCGGTCGGCCAGCGTCTTGGTCACACGCTCCGCCTCGCTGGCCGGGATGTCCACGTGCAACGCACCATCCGCGGCGTGGACCCGGAAGCCGGCCCCCACAAGCACCTCGAGCCCGGCGGCGGTGTCCGCCAGGCGCACGACCAGCCCGGCGGTGCGCTGTGAAGCCATCACCTCATCGACCGTGCCCGTGACGATCGTTCGGCCCTTTGCCACGATCGCCACCCGATCGCACGTGTGTTGCACTTCACTCAGCAGATGGCTGGAAAGAAATACGGTGCGTCCCTCGGCTGCCAACATCCGCAGCAGGTCACGCACGTCCTTGATCCCGGCCGGGTCAAGCCCGTTCACGGGCTCGTCGAGCACGAGCAGAGCAGGATCCTTCAACAGCCCGATGGCAATGCCGAGCCGTTGGCGCATGCCAAGCGAATAGCCCTTCACCGGATTGTCGGCTCGCTCCGCGAGGCCCACCCGTTCGAGCGCCTTGTCCACGGTCACGGGGCCAATCCCGTCGAGGCGGCCGAGCAGGGCCAGGTTCTCCCGCCCGGACATGCCGGGGAACAACCCCGGCGTCTCCACCAGAGATCCAATCTTCGGCAGCGCGCTGGGCAGGTCGTATCGAGTGTCCGCACCGAGCACCTGACAGGACCCCGCGCTCGGACGAACCAGCCCGAGCAGACAGCGAATCGTGGTCGTCTTCCCTGACCCGTTCGGTCCGAGAAAGCCGAAGACGCCGCCCTCGGGCACGGACAGATCCAGCCCGTCCAGGGCCATGATGCGCCGCCCCCGGAAAAGTCGATACTCCTTCCGGAGCCCTTCGACTTCGATTACGGCCACATCTCCACTATGACCGCTACGGTGGCCCCCCATGGGACACTTGGCGGGACAACAGGCCGTCGTGACCGGTGGAGGATCAGGTATCGGCCGGGCCACCTGTCTCCGGATGGCCGCCGAGGGGGCGGCCCTTGCCGTCCTCGACATCGATGCCCACGCCGCCGAGACAGTCGCCAAAGAAGCAGGCGGCGTGGCCTACGGCGTCGATGTCAGCGATGCCGAAGCCCTCCGGACTGCGATCAGTGACGCGGCCTCGGTACTGGGTGGCCTGCGCATCCTCTACAACAATGCCGGGACCGGGGGGATGGCCTACACCCACAACTACCCGCCGGAGGAGTGGGACCGGCTGGTGCGCATCAACCTCACGGGCGTGTGGCATGGGTTCCGGGCCGCGGTCCCGTTGATGTTGAAGAGTGGGGGAGGGTCGATCGTCAGCACCGCGTCCATCAGCGGCGTGCGTCCGGCCGCCGGGGAGGCGCCGTACGCCGCCTCGAAGGCCGCGGTCGCCGCGCTCACGGCCACCGCCGCGCTGGAGTATGCGCCCGCCATCCGAGTCAACGCGGTCTCGCCCGGCATGATCCGGACCGGGCTCACCTCGCCGTTGCTCGACAACTTCCCGGATCAGGTCGAGGCCTTCGTGGCCAAGACGCCGTTGGGGCGCATCGGCACGCCCGAGGACATCGCCGATGTCGTCGTATTCCTTTGCTCGGACTCGGCGCGTTTCATCACGGGTCAGAACCTCGTTGTTGACGGCGGCATGATTCTCCACGGCTCAGGAGTGGATGGTTTGCTGCGCACGTTCATGGGTCCACCCGAGGTCTCGGAGCACTAGTCCGTGGATCACATCGCCCGGACGTTCGTCTCGGCGGCGGCGCCAGGAGCGGCGCGGGCCGGCGCCGGAGGCTACCCGTGTCAGGGGTTGTGGCATCGGCCGGAAGGCGGTCCGGCTCCTCGCGTCGGGATCATCGCCACCCACTACGACATCGACTTCTCCGAGCACTACCTGGCGGAGTACATGGCCGGCCGGGGCTACGGCTTTCTCGGGTGGAACACGCGCTTCCGTGGCCTCGGCGCCTACTTCCAACTGGAGTCGGCGCTGGCGGATATCGCTGTCGGGATTGGCTGGATGCGGGAGCAGGCCGGGGTCGAGACGGTCGTCATGGTCGGCAACTCCGGCGGGGCTTCGCTGATGGGCGCCTATCAGGCCCGCGCCATAGATAGCGGCACGATGCCTTGCGCCGATCTCTTTGTCTCCGTGTGCGCTCATCCCGGCCGGCCGGACATCCTGACGGAATGGCTCGATCCCTCCGTCACCGAAGAGATGGACCTGCTTTCTGTCGATTCCTCGCTCGACATGTTCAACGCGGACAACGGGCCGCCGTATGCCGCCGAGTTCTTGGCGCGATACCGGTCGGCCCAAGAGGCCCGCAACCACCGCATCACGGATTGGGCCAAGGCCGAGCTGGCCCGGCTGCAAGGCGAGGGGGCATGGGACCGACTCTTCACCGTCCATCGCGGCTGGGCCGATCCCCGCTTCCTCGACCTGACGCTCGACCCGTCTGAGCGCGCCAGGGGCTGCTATTTCGGCGACCCTCGACGGGCCAACTATGGCGCGTTCCACCTCGGCGGGGTGACCACCATCCGCTCTTGGCTCAACATGTGGAGCCTCTCCGAGTCGCCCTGCCGATCGGTCTCGCACTTGCCCCGCGTCGCCCAGCCCGCCCTCGTCATCCAATCGACGGGGGACCAGGGGTGCTTCCCGAGTCACGCCCAGGCCATCTTCGATCTTCTCGGCTCCGCGGATAAGCAACTGGTCTGGCTGGCGGGAGACCATTACCTCCTACAGCCGGACGGGGCGAGGACCGAAGCCGCTGACCTCATCGCCGCGTGGATCGAGGCGCGCCGCTGAAGGTTGTGTTCCTGTCGAGGCCGGCCGCCCCCACGCCGGGCTTCGACAGGAGATCAGTCGCGGTCTTTGTCTCGGCAGTGGCGGCGGGGG
>CAXMLU010000521.1:0-1860 GCA_964194255.1 uncultured bacterium | reverse complement strand
GTGGCGGGGGGTTGGAGATGAGGGGGCGACCGAGAGCGCCAACGGGGTGTCCCAGCGCGTTGCCCCCGCCGTTGACGTTGACCTTGTCCATGTCGGGTTCGTGGACTTGGGCCCACGAGAGCACCACAGACGCGAACGCTTCGTTCACTTCGAAGATATCGATGTCCGCCATCGTCATGCCCGCCTTGTCCAACACCTTGCGGGTGGCGTCGACCGGGCCGTCCAGGTGGTAGTACGGCTCGGAGCCGACGAGGACCTGGGCCACAATTCTGGCCCGCGGTCGCAGTCCATCACCCTTGGCCCTGACCTCGGACATCCACAGCACGGCCGACGCGCCATCGGATATCTGCGAGCTGTTCCCGGCGGTGTGGATCCCGTCTGCCATCACCGGCTTCAGCTTGGCCAGGCCCTCGGCCGTGCTGTCCCTCGGCCCTCCGTCCCTCGACACGACCTGACGCTCGCCGGTAGGGCCATCGGCGCCGATCATCGGCGCCTCGACGGGCACGATCTCGCGCTCGAACCGCCCCTCGGCGATCGCCCGCATCGCCTTCTGCTGGGAAGCCAGGCCGAGGCCATCGACGTCGGCGCGGGTGATGCCCCGCCGCTGGGCGATCCGCTCGGCGGCGCCGAACTGGTCCGGCATATCCCAGGGAAAGTTTTCGGGACGTGAGGAGCCGGGGCCGTTGCGCACGTTCATGCCCAGACCGACGCGGCTCATCACTTCCACACCGCAGGCGATACCGATGTCTATGGCCCCGGCGGCGATGAGGTTCGAAACGAAGTGGTTGGCCTGCTGCGACGATCCGCATTGGCAGTCGACCGTGGTCGCGGCCACCTCGTACGGCATGCCCGCGCTGAGCCACGCGTTGCGGGTGACATTGGATGCCTGCTCTCCTGCCTGGGTGACGCACCCCCCGACGATCTGTTCCACCGACGATGGGTCGATGCCCGCCCGTTTGACAACCTCGATCTGGGGGATGGAGAGCATCTCGGCGGCGTGCAGCCCGGAAAGCTGCCCGTTGCGTTTGCCAATCGGCGTCCGGACGGCCTCAACGATGACAGGAAGACCCATGGCCACCATCGTAGAACGTGTTCTCATCCGGTATCCAATGGGGAGTCTGGGCGAACTGGTCGCCAGTTCGTCTTGGGTCGGCTACAGCCCCATGAAACTGCCGCCGTCGCACACGATCGTCTGCCCGGTCACATAGCCGGCGTCATCTGAGGCCAGAAAGACGGCGACCGTGCCGATGTCCTGCTCCGCTCGCCCCACCCGTCCGAGCGGGGTACGAGCGGTCAATCGCTCCTTCAACACCGGATCGTGGGCGAAGGCGGCGGTGAGCGACGGGGTCTCTGCCACCGGCGCGATGCAATTGACGGTGATCCCGAGGCCTCCCCACTCTCGAGCCAGGCTCTTGGCCAGCGCCCGCTGGGCCCCCTTCACCGGCGAGTAGACGGGAAGGTTGGCGCTGCCCTCGATGCCAGAAGGCGAGGTCAACAGGATGAGCCGGCCCCGAGTGCCGGCTACTCGCAGATGGGGGAAGGCCAGTTGCGCGCTGTAGAAGGAGCCCCACACGGCGGTGCGGGAGTAGTTCCGCCAGAGCTTGTCGTCGACGTCCTCGAGTCGGTGAGGCAGGCTTCCCCGGAACGCGTTGTGCACCATGATCTCCAGCCCACCGAACATGGAGACTGCGGACGCCACTGCCTCCGCAACTGACGCGCGCTTGGTCACGTCGGTCTCGATGCATACGGCTGACCCGCCCTCGGTCCGGATGGCTTTGGCCACGGGCTCGCCGGTCAATGTCCGCCGGGCGGCGATTACGACGTTGGCGCCCTCGGCCGCCAAGGCGCGGGCGATGCCCT
>CAXMLU010000520.1:0-5680 GCA_964194255.1 uncultured bacterium | reverse complement strand
TGGGCGAGGAGCTCGCGGTGGTAGGTGGGATCGCCGAGAAGAAGCTCGGACGATTTGGCCCGCTTGAAGTACAGGTGCGCGGGGTGCTCCCAGGTGAACCCGATGCCCCCGTGGATCTGGATGTTCTCGGCGGCGGCGTGAAAATAAGCGTCCGAGCAGTACGCCTTGGCCAGGCTGGCCACGACCGGCAGTTCGTCCGAGTCCTCTGACGCGGCCCAACCGGCGTAGTAGGCCGCCGACTTGGCCGACTCGACCTCCAGCAGCATGTCGGCACACTTGTGCTTGATGGCCTGGAAGCTGCCGATGGGGCGCCCGAACTGGACGCGGACCTTGGCGTACTCCACGCTCATCTCCAGCACCCGCTGGGCTCCGCCGACCTGCTCAGCAGCCAGGGCCACCGCGGCCAGATCCAAGGTCTTGGACAACGCTGCCCATCCGGCGCCCTCGGCGCCGAGCAGCCGGGCCGGAGTGGACGAAAACTCGATACGAGCCTGCTTGCGAGTCTGGTCCATGGTCGACAGCGGCGTACGGGTCATTCCCGATGCGTCCCCGTCGACCACGAAGAGGCTGACTCCGGCCGGCGTGCGGCCAGCCACAATCAACACTTTGGCGTTGTGGCCGTCGATCACGAAGCTCTTGTGCCCGTCCAGCGTGTACCCGTCGCCGGACTTGGCGGCGGTGGTGGTGATGCCGGCTTCGTCCCAGCGGCCCGAGTCCTCGGTGAACGCCAGGGCGGCGATGGTTTCCCCCGAGGCGATGCCGGGCAGCAGGTCCTTCTTGGCGGCGTCGTCGCCCGACGAGAGAATGGCGTTGGCGGCCAGGGCGACGGTCGCGAAGTACGGGGCGCACAGCAGGGCGCGGCCCATCTCCTCGAGCACGACGACCAGTTCCACGTAGCCGAAGCCCGATCCGCCGTACTCCTCCGGGATGGAGAGGCCCTGGAGGCCGAGCTGCTGGCCCATCTGGGCCCATACGGCCGGGTCGTAGCCCTCGGTCGTCTCCATCAGCCGTCGGACCTCGGATTCGGGGGATTTGTCCTCGAGGAAGCGGCGGACCGAACGGCGTAGTTCTTCCTGCTCCTCGCTAAATGCGAAGTTCACGGCTTCGTCCCCCTGAGGGTAAAGGGCGGGTCAGAATGGAGCCACACTGTTGTACTAGACCGGATGGTCAAGATGCCACTGCATTACAAGGACACCCAGACCGAGATCCACCGAGTGGTCGTGGGCCCGTACGACAACAACGTGTTCGTGGTGCGCTGCCGGGAGACCGGCGACGCCGTGCTCCTCGACGCCGCCAACGAACACGACCTTCTCCTCGAGCTGTGCCGGGATCTCGGGGTGCGCAAGGTTCTGGAGACCCACGGTCACTGGGATCACATCCAGGCGGTACCGGCCGTGCGCGACGCCGGCTACGAGGTCGGGGTCACTGCCCAGGACGCGGCCATGTTGCCTTCCTACGATTTCATCCTGGAGGATGACGCGGTCCTTCAGGTCGGCCGGCTCCGCCTGCAGACCATGCTCACGCCCGGCCACACCCCGGGCTCGATGTGCTTCCTGATCGAGGGCTCGCCGGTGCTGTTGAGCGGCGACACCCTTTTTCCCGGCGGTCCTGGCAACACCAACAACGGAACCGGGGACTTTCCGACGATCATCCGGTCCATCGAGGACCGCATATTCTCCAAGCTGACCCCGGACACGATCGTGATGCCCGGCCACGGAGCCGACACCACCATCGGTAACGAGGTCCCCCATCTCCAGGAGTGGATCGATCGTGGCTGGTGACCTCCAGTCCGGCTGCGCTCGCTGACCGTGGCGCTTCCCTACAACCTCCGCCCGGCGGACGACACACCGATCCATACCGAGGAGCTGCCCGACACTCCCGTGCGGGACCGCAACATCCCGGCCACGGCCTGGGTTGAAGCCCCGTCGGCATTGCTCCACCTGGGCGACGATCTGGGGGTGGACGTAGCTGACTACAAGCGGCGCATCCACCGGTGGCTGCTTTGGCGGGCGGGACCGGCGACCGGTGGGGACGCCCGGTACATGGTGATCGACGCCGCCGACCTGAACCGGCAGTTCACGTTCCGGCTGTTCGGGGACGGCACGGGCGAAGGCACCGGGTCGAGCGGCGCCAGCCACGAGCGGTTCCGATCCTGGAAAGAGGATCTCCGGGACCACCCGTAGGCCTTCTTGTGGCTTGGTGGCTTTGACGCCGGTTTCACGGCGATCAGGGACGCTGCCCTCGACGGTGGCCGCCAGGGCGACCGCAGAGCCGAGAGCCCAATGTCCACCCAGTTGCTGCCGCCGCCGTTGACCGACCCAGAGCCGGCCGACCCCTACGTTGCTCACCCGCCTTCCCGTCGCCACCGCGGCCGAATCGCGCTTGTCGCGGCGGTGGCCGGGCTGTGGTTGTCACCAAACATTCGTGGCCATGAGCAAGACGGGGGCCGATGCCAGCTTCATCTCCATCGTGGCTCCCAATCTCAACTTGGCGACGGGGGCCCAGTCCGTGATCAGTCACGAAATCGCCAACGGCGCCAAGGACCTCAAGACCAAGGTCATGACCTGGGGCGGGATGACGGCCGTACGAATCGACAGCACCGCCTCGGTCAATTTGTTCGGTGGCGGGACCGGAACCGAGCATGTCGTCCAGTACCTGACGAAGGACAGCATGGATCGCTTCTACATGCTGACCGAACACACCGCCGATCTGGCCCGTGATCAACAGGACCTGGACAGCCTCGCCGCGAGTGTCTCCATCCATGGCATGAAGATGTAGCCGATCAGACTCGGCCGGCATCCCGGGCGGCGGCCTCCGCTTCGACCAACCGTTGGTCGATGATGTCGAGGCCGCCGTCCCAGAAGCCGGGATCGGCCAGGTCGCAGCCCACGATCCGGCCGAGCTCCTCCGGCCAGAGGGAACCGCCCGCGGCCAGAAGCTCCACGTAGCGAGGCACGAACTCCGCGCCCTGTTCCTGGTATTGGCGGTACACGGCCAGAGCGAGGAGCTGGCCGTACGCATACGCGTACACGTAGCCAGGGGTATGGATGAAATGCGGGATGTACGACCACCAGGTCCGGTAGCCCTCGGTGACCTCCACGACCGGTCCCAGCATCTCGGTCTGGCTCTCCGCCCACAGCTCGCCAAAGCGCTCCACCGCCAGTTCGCCTTCCTCACGGCGCGCCGTGTGCACCATGTGCTCGAACCGATTCATCGCCGTCTGCCTGAACACCGTGGCCACTGCGCCGTCAAGGTTCTCGGCCAGCAGACCGAGCCGAGCGGCGGGGCTGCCGACCCGAGACAGCAGCCGGCCGAAGACCACCGTCTCACCGAACACGGAGGCCGTCTCGGCGAGGGTGAGCGGCGTCTGCTGGTGGAAGACGCCTTGGCGGGCGGCCAGCGCGCCGTGGACGCCGTGGCCGAGTTCGTGGGCCAGCGTGAGGACGTCGTCGCGGCGAGCCGTGAAGTTCAGCAGTACGTACGGGTGGACCGACGGCACGGTGTAGTTGCAGAACGCCCCCCCGGCCTTGCCGGGGCGGATGGGAGCGTCGATCCAGCGGTTCTCGAAGAACTGGCGGACCAGGCCAGCCAGTTCGTCCGAGAACGATCCGTAGGCGTCCTCCACGACGGCCCGAGCCTCGCTCCACGAGAACGTCTCGTCGCTCTCGACCACCGATGCATTCCGGTCGTAGTCAGCCAGCCGGTGCTCGCCGAGGAGCCCGGCCTTGAGCGCGTACCAGCGCTGCGGGATGTCGTAGCGGTTCCTCACCGCCGCGATCAGGGCTTCGACCGACTCGTCGCTCGCCTCCTGAGCCAGGTTCCAGCTGGCCAGCCAGGTGGGGTAGCTGCGCAGCCGGTCGTCGGTCGCCTTGTCGGCCAGCAGCGTGTTGAACAGATAGGCGCGCGTGCGTAGCCCGGGTGCAAGGCCCTCGGTAACTGCCTCGGCGGCCCGCCGGCGAACGTCGCGGTCGGCTGAGTACAGCCGGGCCAAGGCGCCGTCGAGGGGGATCGTCTCGCCGTCCAGGCTGACCACGATGGCCGAGGTCAACTCGTCAAAGAGTCGGGCCCACGCCTTGCGCCCGCTCACCGATTTCTCCGTCATGATCTTCTCTTCTGGTTCGCTCAGCAGATGAGGGCGGTAGCGGCGGGCCGCCTCCAGGTGGTGGCGATAGGGGCCGAGCGCGGGGTCGGCCAGGAGAGTGGCGGCCTGCTCATCCGGGACTTCCGCCCACTCGAGCTCGAAGAACACCAGGGCCGTTTCGATTTTGGTCCCCCGTTCCTCGACCCGCTGGAGGAGCGCGCCAGTTTCGGGGTCGGACGTGTCCGCGGCGAAGCTCAGACTTGCGTACGCCGAAGCTCGACCGGCCAACTCATTGATGGTCGCCAGCTCGGCCATGAAGGCGGCCAGACCCGCCGCTTCGAGGGTACCGATCGTCGTCCTCTGGCCGGCCAGCCGCTCGGCCCGGGCGATGGCGTCATCGAGCAAGTCGTCGACGGTGCGGCCGTCGAGGAGATCGGACAGATCCCAGACGACGTCGGTGGCTTCTTCTACGGCGGTCATCGCCCTAGCCTAGAGATCGCCGGCACCACGGCCGGCGGCTACGGGGCGGTCATGGGGTGGCGTGGCGCGGTCACCACCTCGAGGTCGGCGGGTAGGCCTTCCACCTTCACGTCGGTGCCAGCCACCTCGACAGTGATGCGGCGACCGGCCAGGGGAATCCGCTCGACGCGCAGATGCCCGATGGCCTCGGGCAGGGCGGGAGCCAACCACACCTTGCCGTGCGGGATCCACGGGTCGAAGCGCAGCAAGGTGCGGAGGAAGAGCAAGGGGGACGCGGCCGCCCATGCCTGTGGAGAGCACGACGTGGGGTAGCCAACGACGACCGGGAGCTCGCGGCGATCGAGTCCGGTGAACAGTTCTGGCAACCGGCCGCCCTGGCTCATGGCCGCGTCGAGCATAGCCATGATGACCCGCTGCGCTTCCTCGACGAATCCGTAGCGCATAAGCCCGGCGGCCAGGATGGCGTTGTCATGGGGCCACACCGAACCGCAGTGGTAGCTGATCGGGTTGTAGCCGGCCATGGTGCTGGCCAGGGTGCGGACCCCCCACCCGGTGAACATCTCCGGTGACACCAGCCGGCCGGCCACTACCGCCGCCTTCTCCTCGTCGAGGATCCCGGTCCAGAGGCAGTGGCCCATGTTGGACGCAAGTGCGTTGATCGGGCGCTTGGCGTGGTCAAGGCCCATGGCCAGCCAGCCCTGCTCCTCCAGCCAGAAGTCCCGGTTGAACCGCACCTTCAGCTCGGCGGCGCGGGCGCGGAAGCCGCCGGCCACGTCGGCATCTCCGGATTCGTCAGCGAAATGGGCTCGGGCCAGGTAGGCGGCGTAGACGTAGCCCTGCACCTCACACAGGGCAATCGGTGGGCGGGGCAACTCGCCGTCGGCGAACCGGATCCCATCGGCCGAGTCCTTCCAGCCCTGATTGACGAGGCCGCGGTCGGTGGCCCGCTGGTATTCCACGTAACCGTCGCCGTCGCGGTCGCCGTAGCGCTCGACCCACTCCAGGGCGCGATCCGCGGACGGGATGAGCTCGTCTACCGCCTCCCGGGCCAGACCCCAACGCCGCAGCTCTCCGAGCAGCATGACGAACAGCGGCGTGGCGTCGGCCGTCCCGTAGTAC
>CAXMLU010000519.1:0-2317 GCA_964194255.1 uncultured bacterium | reverse complement strand
GTGGTAGAAGGGCACCGGGATGCAGACGCGGTCGGCTTCGGTGTAGTGGCACGCCTCGGCGACGAAGTAGCCGTTGTTCAAGATGTTGTGGTGAGTGAGCGTCGCACCCTTGGGGAAGCCGGTGGTGCCGCTGGTGTACTGGATGTTGATGGGGTCATCGAAGCCGAGCGCCGCCTGCCTGGTGAGGAGTCGATCATCGGGCACACCCTGGCCGGCCGTGACCAGTGCATCCCAACCGTCGGTCCCGAGGAAGATGGTCTGGCGCAGTGCCGTCAAGCGCGGCGCGGTCTCTTCCACCATGGCCCGGTAGTCGCTGGTCTTGAAGCTCTCGGCGGCGACGAGCAGACGGCATCCGGACTGGCGAAGCACGTACTCCAACTCGTTGGTCCGGTAGGCCGGATTGATGTTGACCAGGATGGCGCCGACTTTGGCCGTGGCGAACTGCACGAACACCCACTCGGCACAGTTCGGGCTCCAGATGCCAACGCGGTCGCCTACCTCGATGCCAAGGTCGAGCAGACCGCGGGCCACCAGATCGACCAAGTCGTTCAGCTGGGCATAGGTGTATCTCTCGTCCTGGTGGCGTGAGACGAGCGCCTCGTGATCGGGCCAGCGCCCGACCGTGCGCTCCAAGTTGGCGCCGATCGTCTCGCCGAGCAGAGCCACCGTGCTGGTGCCGTTGGCGTAGGACAGGGCCATCCCGGAAGGCTACGCCCGGGCCTTCACAGATGCTCGCGAAAGAAGGCCAGTATCCGGCTCCATGCGTCCTCGGCCGCGGCTTGGTCGTATCCGACGTGCATCGGGTTGGGGATCTTGGCCATCCACGGCGCGATGTTGTCGTAGGACAAGAAGGAGTGGCCCACGCCGTCGTAGATCTTCACGTCGTGCGGGACGCCGAGAGTCTCGAGGAAGTTCTCCAGCCGCGTCCCCTGCCTGGCGAACAGGGTGTCGAGGGCGCCGTAGCTGGCTACCACCGGACACACGTTGGCCAGCGCCTCTTGCTTCCGGGGAACGACCCCGTAGTTGACCGCGGCCACCTTCGGTTTGCCGGTGGCCGCAAACGCCAACGCGAACCCTCCCCCTTGACAGAACCCGATGACACCGACGCGGTCTGGGTCGACGCCAGGTATGGCGGCGAGGTGGTCCCGGGTGGCTTGGATATCGGCCAGGGGCGCTCTCCCGGCGGTCATGTCCATGATCACGCGGCTCACGCAGATGGCCTTGTTTCCGTGGGAGTAGAGATCGGGGGCCAGGGCGGCATAGCCCTCCGCCGCCAGCCGCCCGGCGATGCGACGCATGTCGGCGTTGAGCCCGAGGGCTTCGTGCAGGACGACCACGCCCGGATGGTCGCCGTCGCCGACGGGAAGGACGAAGGCCCCGCGCAGGGATTTCCCGTCGGGGAGAGGGATGCGGATGTCTACGGCCGAGGGCTCAGTCATGGCCGCACACGGTAGCCAGGCCGATGAGCGCCTCGGCCACCGCTGGCGGGTTGACGATGAGGTGGAAGTGATCGGCTCCCTCCAGACGTCGCACCGGCCAACCCAGATCGGCGGCTTGCTGCGCGGGCCGGTCGTAGCCGGCGCTGAATTGCAGATAGGCACAAGGGGCGCGTGGCCACTCGGCCGGCACGGGGATGGGTTCCTCCCAGAACGACAGCGGGCGCGGTCGAAGTCCGTCGAGGACGGCCCGCCTGGCGGCCGGGTCGGGCACGACCGAGGCCAGGTCGCCGTCGGTCCACTCCGGGAAGGTCCCACCCGCCTGCAGATGGGCGCGCAGCCCCGCCGCCATCTCCGGTAGCTCGGAGGCGAGCAGGTCCAAGCGACTGGACCCGTCTCGCGGCAGGCCGGCGTCGACGAATAGGTAGGCCTCAGCCGCGACCCGGTCGGAGATGGCGGGGAGCAGTGGCCCGCCCCGCTATGCCCGGCGAGGATCACCGGCAGGTCGTTCCCGACGACGGAGATGGCGTCGACGTGCTGGCGCCAAAAGGGCGGGCCGCCGTCATCGTCAAGTTCGGGCACGAGGGCCAGGTGCCCCCGTTTGGCCAACTCGGTGGCGACCGGTCGCCAGGACGCCGGGTCTACCAGCGGGCTCGGCACGAGCAGGAAGGAGGCCACCTCGTACCAGTCTGCCCGCTACCGTCGCACTGTGAACCAGGTCGAAGCCCCCGAGCTCACCGAGGTGACGGTGACCGGCGTGGTGGCGGGAGGAGCCGGCATCGGCCGGGCCCCCGACGGCCGGGTCATCTTCGTGAACGGCGGGTTGCCCGGCGAGCGGATCCGGATTGCGATCACCGAACGGCGGCGGGATTACTGGCGGG
>CAXMLU010000518.1:0-8131 GCA_964194255.1 uncultured bacterium | reverse complement strand
CCCGCCGGTAGGACGCCGGTGAGCGGAGCCGCAAATAGTCCACATAGGGAAGCGACGACGACGCGTACGCCGAGCCGCCGAATACGCCGTGGGGTCATAGGTATGGCCTCACTGCCTCTCGTCGGTTGGGGCTCCGCAGGCACCCCCCCACACTTGAAACCATGACCACCCTAGACATTCGGCGAAGGCCACGTCCACCTGGAGTGCATGTTGGACCGCACCTCGCGACCTTACGGGGTGGCCCTCCACCAAGCCGCGGGTGGCGGGCCGGCTCAGGCCCGGGACGCCGTTTCCAGCTCGGTCATGGTGAACAGCGGGTGCAGCTTCACCCCCTCGGCGGCCAGGTTGGCTTCGCCTCCGGCCTGGCGGTCGATGACGCACAGCGCCCCCACCACCGTGGCTCCGAGTTGTCGAAGGGCGGCCACTGCATCGATGACCGCGCCGGCCGAGGTGACGACGTCCTCGACGATCAAAAGACGCTTTCCCTCGATGTCGCCGCCCTCCGCCAGTTGGCAGGTGCCATAGGCCTTGGCTTCCTTCCGGATGAAACGAGCGGGAAGACCGGTTCGTTGAGAAAGCAACGTCACGATCGGAACGCCACCCAACTCGAGGCCGGCCAGCGCGTCGACGTCCGGCGGGACGAGGGCGGCTAACGCGGTGACGATATCGGCGAGAAGGACAGGGTCCGCTTCGAAGCGGTACTTGTCGAAGTACTGATCACTGACCGCTCCGGAACGCAGCGTGAAGTGTCCGGTGAGATGGGCGGCGTCATACATCCTCCGCGCCAGGGCGGCGTTGCTCATCGGGGACCTCCGGGTGCCGGACTCGTATCCCGTAGCATTCCAGCGGGCCGCCCGCTCGCGGCGGACGTCCCGGGAAGCGAGCGGCGAGCATGAACCCTGCGGACGACGAGGACGAGGCAGCCACCGCCGCCGCCAACGCAGAGACCCCGCCCGGCAGCGACAACGGCCGCGGTCAAGTTCCTCAGTCTCCTCCGGCTCCCCCGCCTCCCCCGCCGGTGTGGGTGACGTCCCAATCGACGCTCCGCAACGCCACCCGGTCGGTGCCGGTGGGAACCATCGTCGCCACGATCGCGCTCGTCCTCCTCGCCGCCGCGGCCATCGAACTGGTCATCGCCATTCAGCAGTTGATTGTCCTTGTGGTCATCTCTGCCTTCTTCGCGACCATCCTCAACCCCGCCGTCGACGCCCTCGTCCGCCGGCGAATCCGGCGCGGCTTGGCAACCGGGGTCGTGTTCTTTCTCGGGTTCGTGGTGACGGTCGGCCTGGGCTATCTGTTCTTGCATCCGGTGTACACCAGCGCCCAGAAGCTGAGCCGCGATCTTCCCAACATCATCAAGCAGACCGAACAGGGCCGAGGCACCATCGGGAAGCTGTTGACGAGGTATCACCTCGACAAGTGGGCGAGGAAACGCATCCCCGCCGCGCAGAAGGCGCTCAGCCACCTCGGTGGTCCCGCACTCAGCGTCGCGCGACGGGTGCTCAGCGGCGTCGTCGGCTTTGTCACCGTTCTGGTGGTGACCTTCCTCATGCTCCTCGAAGCACCCGACATGTCCCGCAGCTTCCTGGCCCTCCTGCCCGAAGCGCGGGCCCGACGGGTGCAGCGCATCGCGAAAGACGTGGCTCGTTCGGTCACCGGCTACGTGCTCGGCAACTTCGCCACCTCGATCATCGCCGGCGTCGTCGTCTTCGTGACCCTCTTCCTGCTCCATGTGCCGTTCGCCGGGGTGTTCGGGGTTTGGGTCGGCCTCGTTGATCTCCTCCCGCTCGTCGGCGGGCTCCTGGCCGGCGTTCCTACCGTTGCCATCGCCGCCTTGCATTCGCCCAAAGCCGGCATCGTGACGCTCATCGTCTTCCTCGTGTACCAGCAGGTCGAAAACCACATCCTCAACCCGGTCATCATGAGCCGCACCGTTCGGCTCAATCCGTTGTGGGTCATCCTTTCCGTGCTGATCGGCGCACAACTCTCCGGCATCGCCGGCGCTCTCCTCGCCATCCCCGCCGCCGGCGCCATCCAGGTCATCGTCCGAGACGTCTGGAACGAACGCCAAGCCCGCCTAGCCACATCGGCCGACGTCACTCCTCCGACCTCCCCGCCCACCCCACCGGCCGGTGGCGACGGCGGCGATCCGCCCGGCTGACGCCCCGATCGGGCGCCCGTTATCTGAACCGGCGACCAGTTCGTGGCGCCGACGCGGTTCACCCGGTCGCGTCGGCGCGGCGGCGGAGATCGGTGTCGGCGAACCACGGCCGCAACGTCAGCCGCGCCGGAGACAGGTGTCCGTACACGAGCACGCCGTGGCCGGGCCGGATACGGCGCAATTCGTCGGACGCCGCTAGTCGCCGGTAGCCAACCGATGACGTGTACGAGCGGCGGTGCTCCGCGGTATCGGCCGTCATGGAGTGCTGCCGGTAGGCCTCGTCGCCAAGCAGGGACGAGACGAGGTCGAGCGTCGTGGGGTCGGAGACCTCGCACAGGCGTCAAGGACATTAGAGGGGAGGACGGACCAGTCACTGCGGAGGTTACTTACATCCGTGTAATAATCAGCCGCGTGACCGAGCAGCTGCCCGTCATCAGCCTGTTCAGCGGAGCGGGCGGGCTCGACCTAGCCGTCGAGCGGTGTGCCGACCCGCCGCTCGTCCAGGACGGGCGGCGCGGCCCCCTGCGGGTGGCGGTCGCAACGGACTACGAGCCGGCTGCGATCGCCACGCTCGAGGCCAACTTCGACGCCTCGACCATCATCGGTGACATTCGAACAACTCCGACAAGGTCTCTCCTCAAAGCAGCCGGGATCCGAAAAGGAGACGCAGTGCTCGTGGTCGGCGGGCCACCATGCACTCCGTTCTCGAAGTCAGGGTTCTGGCTCGACTACAAGCGTGAGGGCCGCGATCCTAATGCATCGCTCCTCGACGAGTTTGCTCGAGTGGTCGAGGATGCGCGGCCCGAAGCCTTCGTCCTCGAGAACGTGCAGGGCTTGACCTACAGAACGCACGCGGAGCAGTTCGCACGCGTCCTCCAGCGCCTTGACCGAGCTGGCTACCGACCGGGTTGGAAGGTCCTGAACGCCGCGGACTACGGAGTACCTCAGCTCCGGAAGCGGGTCTTCGTGGTTGGACGGCGTGATGGCAAGCCGTTCCGGATGCCGCGTCCAACCCACTCTGGCTGGACCGAGCACACGACGACATTCGACGAGACGCGAGAGCCGTACGTGACGGCCGGGGAGGCGATCAAGGATCTCCTTCCGGGCGACCCCGAGGCCGGGGAGGTCGCAGAGGGCACATACGCCGACCTCCTCGCGGAGGTTCCTCTGGGTCAGAACTACCTGTGGCATTCCGAACGTGGGGGCGGGCGGAACGAGTTCAAGTGGCGGAGCCGCTACTGGACGTTCTTGCTCAAGCTCGATCCCGACCGTCCCGCGACAACGGTGCAGGCCCAGCCCGGGCCTTGGGTCGGGCCGTTCCACTGGGAGAACGTCACCAACGAGGCCGGTCAGTTGCGCGGGAGACGCCTTCGGATGCGCGAGATCCTTCGGCTCATGACGTTCCCTGACGACTTTCGAATCCCGACCGACCGCAGAGCCTTCCAACGCCAGCTCGGCAATGCGGTGCCGGTCGAGCTAGGCAAAGCCGTCGTCCGTGCGCTCACGGAGCAGCTCGGCCACATCGAGCCCCTTGCAAATCCGCCAGCCCGCAGTCAGCTTGAGCTGCTCTGAGGACAGAGTCAGATCGGAGGGGCCGGAACGTCCATCTGCTCGACAGCGGCCAACCCGCTCAGCAACGTCGACCTAACGTGCGGCGTCGTCAAGAACCTGTCGATCAGCTGGCGAAAGGGAATCGTCTCCGTGTTCACGCTCACGTGGACGTTGGGGTCGGTGTTCATCCTCTGCCGGTAGACGTAGGGGCTGCGACCGTGATTCTCGAAGAAGACACGCCGGCAGCGAGCGCCTGAGATAGCCCGGAAGGGCGGATCATCGGGCGCGAGACCGGTCAGATTCAGCAGGGCGTCGAGACGATCGCCGACCGTCGCCTCAATGAACGCGTCTTCGACGGCCCTTGGGATGCCTCGTATGCCGGTAAGCATCTGAAAGACCAGCCGCTCCTCCTCGGATAGAACCTCGTTCCAGTAGGCGGCGCGGAGCCGGCTGAGAAGGGTCCAGTCCACGAGGTAGACGTAGATCAGCGGGGGAATGGGTGCCACCTCGGAGCCGAAGATCTTGTACGTCGCAATCGGAAGCGTGTCCGCCGGCAGAAGCCCAACCCACCTCTCGCTCTCGCGATACTGCACGCCGGCGTTCTTCACGTTGATCGCCACCTGGAACTGTGAACCTGGGTCGCTGATGCGGAAGTCGATCCAGTTGCGCAGTGCTGCCTCCTCGGTGAGTTCCAAACCGAGGTCCTCAAGGTCCTCCCTGTACGCACGCTCGAAGAGCCGCTCGGTGAATCGCCCCGAGACGAGGTTGGTGAAGCGGATCTTCCAGTCGGCTGCCTGCACAACCGCCACACCACTACGTCCGGGAATGGCCAAGCCCATGGAGGCTGCTCGCCATTGCCTGAGGAGGATGCGAGTCGCCGTCTCAGCCATGACCGCGTCGACGAAGGTCGCCGGAAGCGTGCTTGACGTGAGAACCGACCAAGCAGTTGCGGCAGACGGCTCGGCCCCAAAGGTGGTAACGGCTTTCCACTCGACCTGGTCGAACCCGGGCACGGCCGACCAAGGTAGCTTGCCCCTGATGTCGCCGTCGCTTCCGTACCCGTTGCCCTCGAGCGATGCCATCTCCGCTGCGATGCGAGGAAACCGGAGACGAGACACCGGTCCAGAGCTTCGGCTGCGCCGGGAGCTGCACCGGCAGGGGCTGCGCTATCGAGTAGACGCCCCCCTGCTTGCCGGCAGCGTCCGTGTGCGCCCCGACATCGTCTTTTCGAGGGCGAGAGTCGCCGTCTTCGTCGATGGCTGCTTCTTCCACGTGTGCCCTCAGCACGGGAACGTTCCCCGACGGAACACCGACTACTGGGTGCCCAAGCTGCATCGCAACGCAGAGAGAGACGAGCGAGTCACCCGTGCGCTTGTGGAGGCGGGCTGGAAGGTCATCAGGGTCTGGGAGCACGAGGAGCCAACCCAGGCCGCAGCGAAGGTCGCTGCCGTCGTCTCCGACCAGACTGGCTCGCCCCGTGTACGCGACAGCGCCAGCACGACATGATTCTTCTTGGACCGAACACACGTTTGGTCACCACAAGGAGAAGACAGTGACCGCGAGGAAGAAGCAAGCAGCAGCGGAGAAGCCCGAGCGAAAGAAGGCAGGCAGCACCGGAGGCAAGGGCGAGGCGATCGTCGCCTACGTCGCCGAGCACGGACCAAGCAAGCGAGCCGACGTCGCCGCTGCGGTCGGCTGTGTCGTCGGGCGCGTCGGCGAAGTCTGCCGAGACCAACAGTGGATCGACCACGGTGAGGGCAAGTGGGGACCGGCGATTGCGAGTCGAGCCCGCGCAGCGAAGAAGGCCACCGCCACTCGCCGCTGACGAACCGAAGCAAACAAAGGAGCCGGTCCTCAAACGAGGGCCGGCTCTTTCCGTTTTAGCCTTTCCGCTACCTTTAACGGAAAGAAGCCGAGCGACTCAGATTCGCTCGGCTTCCTTCGGGGCGCGCGGAGAGGACCTGCTCTCGGCAGCCTTTGCGCGGAAAATCAGGAGAGGAGACGAAACCCGATTTTCCGCACAACCTTGAAGAGCGGGTCCTGCCAGCGACGAAAACCAGCAGGACCCGCTTGTTGCGCCAGGCAGGTACGGAAGAACCTTCCCGGCAGCAATCTGCGCCGCTAGATAGCGCTAGTGGCCACGATGATGACAAAGCAGAAAACGATGGCCGTGACGACCAGGACGCGACCCAACCAGTGGGTTTCCGGCAGGCGCACGCGAGTAGCAACGTCGCGAATCCGCAAGTCGCGGACAGCCGCGCGGACGGCAGTGTCGTCCATTTTACAAAGGTTGTATGGTGAGACTGGGGCTGTAAAAGTCGACGGAGCTAGCGCCGGGCTGCTGCACCTGATACGCAAATTTAAAAACATGCGAGCCCTGCGACAGACCGCTGATTATCAGTGTCCGCTGTTCGTTGGACTGCCCGCCTATGTAGGCGGCGCCTGCACTTACGGAAAAGTACGACGTGCCGTATGGCGTGCTGCTATCAACGATGACGCCGATGCCGCCCACTTGACCGGAGACATAGGTGAAGATTTCTGCGAAGCTTGTGACGAGCGCCTGGCCTGAGGCCGAAATGTCGACAGTCAGTTGGCAATCCAAAGGTGTGGCCCACGAGATGTTGGTCTTACCAGTCAGGTCTGCTCCGAACACGCTCTGAGCTCCGCCAATGCGCTGCAAGACGCCGGCATCGTTTGCGACCTTGAGGCCGTACGTGCCGTCCGCCTGCTGTCCGATCACCGCGACAGCAACGCCGGCATTGTTGCGGATAATGAGGGCGCCGTTCTGGATGACACGCGTGCGCGCCTCCAAAACATCCATACGACGGATCAAGTCCTGAAGAAGACTTGCATTGCCGCCTAGCGGCGGCGTTTCTACGTACGGCACTAGTTCACGTCTCCCTGAGCAAATGGGTTTGCGGCCTTGGGCTTCGGCTTCGGGCGCGGCTTTGGCTGTGAGGGTTTGGGGCGCGTCGATACCCGCGGCATCACGCGTCCTCGCCGAAAGGCGTCCAGTACTTTACGGCTTTGGCGGGCTTTGGTGCCTTGCGTTTGGCCACTCGTACGACACCGGGATCTATGTCGCCCGACGCCTTGACCATAGCGGGGCGGACGCGCACGAGACGAGTATCTTCACGGCGCGCCGTCTCCTGAGCGAGGAGCTCTTTGTACCAGGCTCGCCGCTCCATCTCCTCGATGCGCTGGCGAGCTGCATCCACTTGCTCCGCACGTCGTGCTCGGCCAGGGTCGATGCGCTTCTCTACAGCAGGAAACTCCGCTCGCACTCTATTGGCTGCTTCTTCTGCGGCGCTAGCCTGAGCGAGCTGCACTGACCGATCCGGTGCCAACGCGACCAACTGGCATCGCTTGACGATCTCTTCGCACGCTTCCACGATGCGTTGGGCTTTGGTGCTCATGACTGACTTTCCTCAAGTTCGCGGATTCGTTGTTTCAGGGCTTGGATTTGGAAGGGAACAGCGGCCTGTGCAGCTGCGTCGTCTCGTAGCCGGTTGTACACCGGGCCTAAATCGCGCTCGCAGTTGTGGGCACTGCCATGTGTCATCGGCACCGTCGTGGGATCGCCGACCATATGTTCGGACGGCGGAACTGGCAGCTTGCCGCACCTTTCGCAGTGCCGGCGCTTGCGTGATTCCTGAACCTCTTCGAGCGCTTTGGTGCGCAGCCGCTCGTAGGCTTGCTGGGCAGGACTGGACCAGTCCGAGAGTGGCACGGAGCGGGTCACCTGTGCATCGGCTGCCGCTATGAGCTCACGCCTCTGGAGCTCGCGCCGGTTCCGCTCAGCATTGCGCATCATTTGGAGAGCCGTGCACTCGTGCCTCGTAAGCGGACTGTAGGACGCCTCGCACAACGCACAGTGCGCCACGACCGTCACAGGAGCCTCGCTGGTAAAAGTCATTTGTTGGTGTTCCTCTCAGGCTGCAAGTGCCTTCCGGTTGCCGGCGCCGGTATGAAGTCTCCGGTCGTCGGGTTATACACGGCTGGCTCGCGCTTCTTGTCGGTCTCAGTGCTCACGCGAGTTCTCCTGGCAGTCGAATCTGATAGCGGCCGTCGACATCGAGCTCAGCGGTTAACCGACCGGTGCGAATGTGCCGCCTGATGGTGCGCTCGGAGACGCCAAGTATCGAAGCAGCCTCATCAACTGTCACCATCGCTACATCTACAAGAATGTCGTGACCCGACAACTCAGCAACTCTTGGCCTGACAACGATGCCCGGATACTGCGCGGCCTCGAGCACGTCCAAAATGGCGTCTCTCTCGGATGGCGACGTCGGCAGATCGAGCGCCTTGCGCCATCGGAGACCGTCAATGACGACCGAGGCCAGGAACCTGGCCTGCGTTTCGGTATGTATGAGTTCGGGCAACGGTCTCCTTTGTGGTGCGTTCTTGGACGCGGCCCTG
>CAXMLU010000517.1:0-3386 GCA_964194255.1 uncultured bacterium | reverse complement strand
GTACTTGGCCGGTGCCATCGGCTCGAAGGCCGGCCGCGATCGGCGGACGCTTGGGCCCCATCCGCACGACGTCCTCGCGCGCCAGGACGACGCGTACCGGCCGGCTATAGCGATCGGCCAGTGCACGGGCGGCGGCCGGAGCGGGTGACGCCTGCTTGCCTCCGAACGCGCCACCGTTGGCCAGCGGACTCGCCGGATCGCCGCCCGGAACGCACCAAGACGCATCCGGCTCCAAATACCCGGGCTCCACCCACGAGGTGCGCAGCGTCACGTCCCACGATCCCGGCGGGACCTCCAAGGGATGGCGCAGCGTGCTTCCGCTCCGGCGACCCGGCACCTGTCCGGCCGAAGCTCGGGCCTCGGCCAGGGTCTCGCCGACCGACCACCCGCCCCGCCCGTCGGGCACCGCGACGAGAGCATCGGGTGGGGCCACGTCGTCGGCGAACCCCCCGCCACCAAGGGCCACATCGGACCCGACCCGCTGGTACCCCCCGCTTTCCAGGGTGGCCCTCTGGGTCGCGGCGGCCAGGTCGCGTCCCGGCGCCGGCGACTTGCCTTCCGCCACCTGCGCGGCGGCTTCGGTGATGGTCTGCCAGCCGGTGCAACGGCACAGATGGGCCAGGAGGGAGTTCTCGACCGCCACCGGATCGGCGGCTCGTTCGGCCAGAGCGACCAGACGCATGATGATGCCTGGCGTGCAGAAGCCACACTGGCTGGCGCCCGTTCCCACGAACGCCGCCGCCCAGGTGTCTCTGGCGCCGGCCGGCAGACCTTCGATCGTGGTGATGGACCGACCGGCCACCCGGCGGGCAGGGGTAACGCAAGCAACGCGTGGACTTCCGTCGACCAGAACGGTGCAGCATCCGCACTGGCCCTGCGGACTACAGCCGTCCTTGGCCGAATGCAGGCCGAGATCCTCCCGCAGCACCTCGAGCAGGGTGCGACCGCGGTCCTCGATCTCGACGACGCGGCCGTCGACGTGAAGACGTATGGGCACCGACGCAGGATAGGTTGGGCCGGTGACCGACCCAGACAGGTTGGCGATCAGCCGTCGTGGATTTCTCCTCGGCGCAGCCGGTTTGGCGGTGAGCGCCGGCTGCAGCGGAGGATCCAAGAAGGAGATCGCCGCGACCAACGGAAGCCCGACGACCGCCAAAAAGGGCGCACCGGCGCCCATCAACGTGACCACCCCGGGCTCGACCAATCCCGCCGCTGACCAGCTGAACCTCGGCGTCATCACGGCCCTGATGGTTTCGGGCGTCGACCAGCGGGTGGCCTTCGTCCTTCAGGGTCAGAGCGGGTTCGTCACTCCGGACGCGTCCGCGACCTTCGCCCTTGGACCCGACGACAAGCATCTCGCCGCTCTGCCCATCAGCGTGCACGGTGACGCCGCGCCCGCTGCGGCGTACCTGGCGACGACCCACCGCTTCGACGCCCCCGGGGTGTATGTGGCCCGAGTGGCGCTCAACGGCAAGCATGCTGATGCCGCGCTCCAGGTCGTGGATCCGGCCAGCGAGCCATCGCCCCTGCCGGGCCGCCCGATCCCGAACATCGCCACCCCCACCACCGCCAACCTCATGGGCAACGACGCCGCCTTGCTGTGCACCCGATCCCCCGTGTGTCCGTGGCACGACCTCAGCCTGGACAAGGCCCTGGCCGCGGGGCGGCCGCTGGCGGTGTACTTCGGGACGCCGAAGTTCTGCCAAACCCAGACCTGTGGTCCAACCCTCGAGGCCTTGCTACGACAAAAGGCCGCCTTCGAGGGCAAGATCCAGTTCTTGCACCTCGAAATATACCGCCATATCCCCGCCAACCTTCCGGCCGGTCAACTCCCGCCCCCCACCGCCACGGTCGACGCCTTCAAGATCTCCTCGGAACCCGTGTTGTTCCTCGTCACCCCCGACGGCAAAGTCCAACAGCGCATCGACGGCCTGTTTGGGGACGCCGAAGCCAAGGACGCCCTCACCCGCTTTACCGCGTAGGGCGGGTCTAGCTGAAGGAACTGCCGCAACCGCAGCTGCGGGAGGCGTTGGGGTTGTTGATGCTGAAACCGGCATCCTGAAGGCCGTCCTTGTAGTCGAGCGTGGCCCCCTGGATAAGGGTGGCGCTGGCCGGATCAACCACCACCCGAACGGTGCCGAAGGAATTCTGGATGTCGTCCTCGGCGATGTCGGAGTCGAAGAACATCTCGTAGCTGAAACCCGAACACCCGCCCGGACGAACGGCCACCCGCAAGGCCAGGTCGGGGTTGCCTTCGGATGCAATCAGCTCGCCGACCTTGGCCGTGGCCGCGTCGGTGAGGGAGATGACGGTCGCGCTCTGAGTCTCGGTCGTGCTCACGAAGCCAGGTTACCCGATGGTGAGCTCAACGTGGCAGGGATCCCGATCGGCCAGGGTGGCGAAGCGGTCGACCACGGCCCCGCCGAACTCCTCGACGAGGCCCTCGACGATGCCGCGGTGCAGGTGGCAGACCAATTCCGGGAAGGCTTCGGCCAAATCCCGGAACGGGCAGTGGGTGAAGGCGATGTTGGCCGATGTGCCGTCGTCGCCCACGGCCGGGTCGAACCCAAGGTCGGCCAGCTCGGCCACCAGGGCCTCGACACAGCCGTCGACGTCCTGCCGGGCCAATGCTGCCGCCCTACCCTGCTCGCGCCCGATGACCGCGGCCTGCTCGGGATCGACCCCCGCCAGGGCGGCCGCTCCGGCCAGGAGGCGGGCCAGCAGGCGAAACGACGAGGGCTCCAGGCCCAGCGACGGCGCGTCGGCCGCCAGGGAGTACCGGTGCTGGGGCCGGCCGACGGTCCCCCGGCTGTCGGCATCGACTTCCAGCAGGCCGATGTCGCGCATGCGCTCGAGGTGCGGACGAACCGTGTTGGCATGGAGATCGAGGCTGGTGGCGATATCGGCGGTCGACAGCGGCACCGGCGAGCGGGCCAGCTCGAGGTAGATGGCGTACCGGGTGTTGTCGCCCAGCGCCTTGAAAACCGGAAGGCGTTCCATTGGGAGAATACTACCGGCCCAGACCGGTAGTATTCCAGTGTGGC
This sequence comes from uncultured bacterium, assembly GCA_964194255.1. GTDB lineage: Bacteria > Actinomycetota > Acidimicrobiia > Acidimicrobiales > CAXMLU01 > CAXMLU01. Next base: position 342 of record CAXMLU010000517.1, on the reverse strand, counting down.
TCCTGCGCCCCCCCTTCCGAGCGACACAGCAATGATCGACGCACTGCGTGGCGTAATCGATCCCGAGCTCGGCGACAACGTCGTCGAGCTCGGGATGGTGCGGGGCACGGCCGTCGATCCGGACGGTGTCGTCACCGTCGATATCGCGCTCACCATCGCCGGTTGCCCGCTCCGAGGCCAGCTCCAAGCCGACGTCCAAGCCCGGGTCGGCAGTCTTCCTGGGGTCACCGACGTAAAGGTGCGCATGGCCGAGATGACCGGCGACGAGAAGAGCAAGGTCATGGCCCGAGCCCGTTGGAAAATCAGGGAGAACGCCCCCGCCACGAGCATCCCGGTGACCAC
>CAXMLU010000516.1:0-3206 GCA_964194255.1 uncultured bacterium | reverse complement strand
CCATCGCCCCCGTCGAACCAAAGAAGCCCGCATCACCAAACGCGAAAATCCCCCCATCCGAAGCGGCCAGGCGGTAGCCGCCCGGCCCACCGTTGGGCCCGAACGGGTAGGTCGGTAGGACCCGGGCCTGGCCGGAGTTGGGGTCGACCATGAGGGAGGACTCGTCCACCGCTTCGAACTGGGCCGCCGGGATGCTCTTGAGCTCAGTGATCAACGGCATCATCGGATCCCAGCCGGTGTCCGCGGACCCCTGGAAGTACCAGTTGGAGCCGTTGTCGGCCAGGATCAAGCCGTAGCGCTGCATGGCGCGGAGCACCGCCTGGGTATCGGGCCGGAAGCCCGAGATGTCGAAGCCGGCCTTCAGGCGGAAACGGGCTCCCATCGGAGGGAGGCTCGGATCGCTCCTCGTCCCCGCTTGGTGCCGGGCCGGCCAAAGGAAGCTGCCGTCGGTCTGCGCGGCCGTGAAGCGGATGGCGTGGCCGACGACACCTGACTGCACCTCATCGGGCCGCAACAGGCCGGGCAGGATGGGCAGCCCGGCCGCATCCGCCGAGGTCCAGGTGTTCGGACGAAGGGCGTCGGACTGGAGATTCCAGATGGCGCCCGAGCCGGCGGTGGATTGACCGGTCGAGTACCGGGCGTCAAAGAGCTCGAAGAGCGTGCACGTGTCGTTGTTGACCATGATGGCGTGGCGGTCGCCGGCCGCGTTCGGCCCACCCTCGATGGTCGTATCGGAGCCGAACGGATAGGGCCCCGGATCGCTCTCGGAGGCGTAGGTGAAGGCGGGGGCCACCAGCGGGTGGTGGTTGTCGACGACGTTGAACGGTATGCCGTACGGGATCGGCTGAGCCCCGAACGACGGGCCGAAGTCGGGGTGCAGGCGTGTGCTGCCGGCGTTCATGCTGGCCAGCCACGCCCCGCTCTGGGGGTGAACGGGCAGGGCAGAAATGTCGGCATTCCAGACATTGTCGGCGGGGAACTTCGGACACGATGGTGCCCCCGGAGGCGGGGTGCCGGCCGTGGCGGCCCCGCCGTGGATGATCGCTACTGAGGCGCCGACGACGGCGGCGGCCAGGAGGGAATGACGAAGACCCACACCGCACCTATCGGCACCATGACTAGTCATCCTGAGACCTGGGGAAAAGGGTTCGTGGCCACCAGACTTCGTCGTTAGTCTCGGCGTCTCGTAGCCAGCAAGGAAAGGCGCCGTGCCCTCACTGAACGCTGTCGCTCTCTTCACGCTGGCCGCGCTGGCGTTGCTGATCATCCCTGGGCCGGCCGTCTTGTACGTGGTGACCCGTAGCATCGACCAGGGCCGCCGGGCTGGCCTGACGTCGGTGTGCGGAATCGCGACAGGCGGAATCGTCCACGTGGTGGCCGCCGCCCTCGGCCTCTCCGCCATCATCATGACGTCGGCCACCGTGTTTGAGGCCATCAAGCTGGCCGGGGCGTTGTACCTGGTGGTGCTCGGCGTGCGAAAGATCGTGCATCGGGAAAGGCTGGTGACGATCACGGCCGGTGAGCCCATCGCCCTGCGACGGGTCTACGCGCAAGGGATCGTCGTCAATATCCTGAACCCCAAGACGGCGCTGTTCTTCCTCGCCTTCCTGCCGCAGTTCGTCGACCCGGCGAGGGGGCCGGTGGCGGAGCAGATCCTGGTTCTCGGCGTGCTGTTCCTGCTGCTCGGCATGTGCAGCGACGGCTGCTACGCGCTGGTGGCCGGCACACTCGGTCAGCGGCTGCGGACGAGCCAGCGCTTTGCCCGCCGCCGTGAGGTGTTCTCGGGATGCATGTTCATGGGTCTGGGAGTCGCGGCCGCCGTCGCCGGTCATCCCACCAAGCGCTAACGCTGCAAATGCTTGTCGAACCACATCTCCGTGCGAGCCCAGGCGTCGAGCGCTGAGCTCTTGTGGTAGTTCTCGGGACGGGCATCGCAATGGAAACCGTGCCCGGCGTCGGGATAGCGGACCACCTCGCAATCGGCAGGTGCCGCCGTCAACGCTTCCCGGAGGCGCTCGACGTCTGCGACCGGGATGGATTGGTCAAGATCGCCAAACAGTCCGAGCCACGGAGTCGGCATCGACGTCGCCTCCTCGATGAGGGGCGGGAACTGCGGGAACCGGCCTGAGACGATGCCACCGCCGTAAAACCCGACGCCCGCCCCGAGGACTCGGCGCGACGACACCAGGAAGCTGACCCGCCCGCCCATGCAGAAGCCCACAATGCCGATCGAGGCATCACCGATCCCCACGCCGCGGAGATGGTCGAGGGTCGCATCGACGTCCATCAGCAGCGCCGCATCGGAGAGTCCTTCGAACTTGGCGATGATCGCGGAGAAGTCGTCGTAGGGAACCACACCCCCACCGCACCGGTGGAACAGCTCGGGGGCCACCGCCAGCCACCCTTCCTCGCCAAAACAGCGGGCGATGTCGCAGACGTGGTCGTTGACCCCGAAGGCTTCCTGGATGACGACGATGGCGCCACGCTTTGTGCTGCCGCCGGCCGGGTGCGCCTCGAAGCAGCCCATCGGGCCGTCGGGAGTGTTGAGGGTGATCCACGTCATAGCCGGATCCCGTACAGCGACGCCACGTTGCCGGCCACTAGGGCCGTGAGCTCCTCCATCGGCACCCCCGAAAAATCCCGTTCGATGACCTTCTGGCTGTGAGGCCAAGTGGAGTCCGAGTGAGGGTAGTCACTGGCCCACATGAGCTGCCGGATTCCGACCCGGTGCCGCGTCTCGACCGCCACCGGATCTTTCTGGAACGTGTACCACACGTTCGCGGCCAGGTAATCGGAGGGGCGCCGGGACAACGTGGCCATGCCCTTTCCGAGCCAGTTGTGGTGACGTTCGGACATCTGGTCGAGGCGATACGCGTAGTGGGCCACCCATCCGCCGTCATGTTCGGCGGACACGACCTTCAATGCCGGCACCCGGTCGAAGACACCGCCGAAGATCAGGAGGGAAAGCGTCTGCTGGATCTGATGGACGACCGTCATCAAGGTCATCATCACGATGCCGGATCCGAGCGTTGGATCTCCACCCATCGAGCCCGTCAGGATGTGGAACGACACGGGCCAGTCCCGCTCGGCGAAGGCTTCCCACAGGGGATCGAACCGCGCTTCGGCGTAGTGACCCGAAGCGGGCATACCCGGGATCATGGCGCCTCGAAGTCCGGATCCCTCGAGCCGGTGTACCTCGCTCAGCG
>CAXMLU010000515.1:0-7990 GCA_964194255.1 uncultured bacterium | reverse complement strand
GGATATGAGTGACCTCGCTGGCCGGCTCGAAGGCGACCGCCCATCCCGCCCGCCAGGCCCGCCAGCAGAGATCGACGTCCTCCATGTACATGAAGAAGGCCTCGTCGAAGCCGCCCAGCTCTTCCCACGCCTGCCGCCGAGCCAGGAAACAGGCGCCCGAAATCCAGTCCACCTCTCGCCGTCCGGCTCGGTCCCAGTCGAGCAGCTTGTAGCGAGCGGTGAACCGGTTCCTCGGTGCGATGAGGCTCAGCAAGGCATGTCCGATGGCATCGGTACGGGTCGGAAAGGCGCGGCCGGTCGGGTAAAAAGAGCCATCGGGATTGAGGAGGCGCGGCCCGACCAGCCCGACACGAGGGTCCTCGGCCAATGCCGCCACCAGCGGCGCCAGGGCGCCGGGGGCTGTGACCGTGTCGGGGTTGAGGACGAGCAGATAGTCCGTACGGACTCCCAACGCCCCCAGATTGGCCGCCTTGCCGTAGCCCAGGTTGGCTCCCGTCTGGATGACGTCGGCGTCCGGTTCCAGTTTTCTGAGGACGGTCAAGGAGCCGTCCGTCGAGCCGTTGTCGACCACAATGACCCGCTCGACCGCTTCGGCCCGGAGGCTGGCCACGCAATTGGCCAGGAGGTCACCGGCATTGAAGTTGACGACGACCGCCGTCACCGGACGCGGCAACGGACCAGCGTCCAAAACGCGATCAGGCCGTCCCGCCAGTCGAACTTCCGGCCCTCGTTGGGCCCGCGGCCGGCATAGGAGATGGGGACCTCATAAATGCGGTGGCCCTGGCGGAGCAGCCGGGCGGTGATCTCCGGCTCGATGTCGAATCGGTCGGCGTGCAGATCAAGGCCTTCGAGGATCTTGCGGTCCATCAGCTTGTACCCGGTCTCCATGTCCGAGATGGCGGTGTTATAGAGCACGCTCGCCGTCAGGCTCAGAGCCCGATCCCCGATCCACCGGAACAGCGACGTCGCCTCTCGCTCCCCGAGATAGCGGCTGCCGAACACCACGCGCGTCTTGCCCGTGAGGATCGGCGCCAGCAGGCGAGGCCAATCTTCCGGGTCATACTCGAGGTCGGCATCCTGGACCAGGATGAGATCTCCTCGGGCCGCGGCCAGACCGGTCCGGATCGCCGCCCCTTTCCCCCGATTGTCTGCATGCCGGACGACACGGACGGTCGAATCCTCCACCGCCGCCAGAACCTTGTCCGTACCGTCGGTGGACCCATCGTCAACAGCGACGATCTCCAGGTCCAGGGGGAGCTCGACGAGGCGCATCCGGCGGATGATCTCGCCCACGGTGTTGCGCTCGTTGTAGACGGGAACGATGACTGACAGGAGCCGGTAGCGCGTCTCCTCAGCCACGAGCGGCGCCCAGACGCGACTCGAACCAGGCAGCCGTCCGCACCAGGCCCTCCCGCAGATCGACCGCCGGCTTCCAGCCCAGGAGGCGCAGGGCCAGGCTCGTGTCGGGGCAGCGCCGGGTGGGATCGTCCTGCGGAAGGGGACGGTGCACGATTGACGACCGCGAGCCGGTCACGTCCAGGACCAGCCGCGCCAGCTCGAGCATCGTGAACTCCACCGGGTTGCCGATGTTGACCGGTCCCACGTGATCGGAGTCGAGCAGCGCCAAAAAGCCGCGCACCTCGTCCTCGACGTAACAGAAGCTCCGCGTCTGGTTCCCATCTCCGTACAGCGTGAGCGCTTCACCGCGGAGCGCCTGCACCAGGAAGTTCGAGACCACTCGGCCGTCATCCGGACGCATGCGCGGGCCGTAGGTGTTGAAAATCCGAACGATCCGCACGTCGACCCCGAGATGGCGGTGGTAGGCCATCGTCAACGCCTCGGCGTACCGCTTGGCCTCGTCGTAGACACTCCGGGGGCCGTTCGGATTCACGTTGCCCCAGTAGGTCTCCGGCTGCGGATGGACCAGAGGCTCGCCGTACACCTCGCTGGTGGAGGCCAGGAAAAATCGCGCCCCCTTGCTCCGTGCCAGCTCCAGCAGTTGCTGCGTACCCTGGCTGCCCACGGTCAGGATCTCGATCGGCATGGTCGCGAAGTCCGCCGGCGAGGCCGGGCTGGCCAGATGCATGACGGCGTCGACCGCACCCTCGACGCGGACAGGCAGGCGGACATCCTCCTCCCGGAACTCGAATCCGGCCCGCCCGCCCAGATCCGCCAGGTTGTCAACCGAACCGGTCAGCAGATTGTCGATGGCCACGACCTCATCGCCGCGGTCGAGCAACGTCTGGCAGAGATGCGAGCCAAGAAATCCGGCTCCGCCGCTCACGACGACGCGGCTCACGACCGGCCCACGCCCTCGTAGGCGAAGCCCCGGCGGCGCAGCGGGGCGGGATCGAGATGATTCCGCCCATCCACGATGGCCGGCCGGGCCATGACGTCCGCCACCTGGGAGAAGTCGAACCAGCGAAACTCGTCCCACTCCGTCAGCACCGCCAGCACGGCTGCGTCCCGACAGGCGGTGTACGCATCGGGGCAGACCACCACTCCGGCCAGGTCGCCGGCCAGGTCCCGTTTCACGGTCGGGTCGTACGCCCGGACCCGCGCCCCATCGGCCAGAAGGCGGCGGATCACCGCCAACGATGGCGAGTCGCGCAGGTCGTCGGTTCGGGCCTTGAACGTAAGCCCCCAGACGGCGACGGTCGTCCCGTCGAGGGAGCCACCCGCCAACCGGCGGATCTTGTCGGAGATCTGGAGGAACTGCTCGTCGTTTACCTTGATGACGCCCTTGAGGAGGCTGAAGTCGTAGCCGGCCTCATCGGCGATCCGCACCAAGGCCTGCGAGTCCTTCGGGAAGCACGAGCCGCCCCAGCCGGGGCCGGGCTTGAGGTACTCGAAGCCGATGCGCTTGTCGTAGCCCATCCCGAGCACCACGTCACGGACGTCCGCCCCCACCGCCTGGCACAGGTTGGCGACGGCGTTGACGAAGGAGATCTTGGTGGCGAGGAAGGCATTGGACGCGTACTTGATGGTTTCCGCCGTGGCCGGATCGGTCACGATGAGCGGGGCACTGAGCCGGTCGAAGAGGCCCGCGACGCGGATGGCGGCGGCCTGGTCGTCGCTCCCGATGACGATGCGGTCCGGACTCAGGCAGTCGTGGACCGCCGACCCCTCCCGGAGAAACTCGGGGTTGGACACGACGAACACGTCGCTGCGGCCAACCGCCTGCTCCACTACGCGCGTGGAGCCCACCGGGACCGTCGACTTGTTGATGATGACTGCATCGGTCGACAGGACGGGACCAATCTCCTTGGCCGCCTGCTGGATATACGCGAGGTCGGCCGAGCCGTCCGTGGATTGAGGCGTCTGCACGCACAGGAAGACAAACTCGGCGTCCTCCGCCGCCACCGCCGAGCCCAGCACGAAAGACAGTCGCCCCGAGGCCACGCCCTCGGTGACCAGGTCCTGGAGGCCCTCTTCGTAGATCGGGATCTCGCCCCTGTTCAACATGTCGACCTTGTCGGCGTCGATATCCGCGCAAACGACGTCATGCCCGAGGTGGGCCAGGCACGCGCCGATGGTCAACCCGACGTATCCGGTGCCGACGACGGCGACGCGGCTCATTGATTGATCAGCTCTTTGACGGTGCGCTCGAGCGGCACCCGGTAGTCGTCCAGAAGCGGCAATCCCTGAAGTCGCAAGGCGGCGTTGTCGAGCACCGAGTTGGCCGGGCGCGGAGCCGGCCGCGGTGGGTCCAGCTCCGCGGTCGAGATGGGCTGGACCCGTTCTGGATCCATGCCCGCCGCCCGCAGCACCTCCCGGGCAAAGCCGTACCAGGTCGTCGGGCCCTGGTTTGTGACATGAAACAGGCCGGGCCGGCGGCTCAGGACCAGATCCCGTATCGCCAAGGCCAGGTCGTCGGCGAACGTGGGGCAGCCGTGCTGGTCGTCCACAAACGCCAGCGGCCCCGGACGGGAGCCCAACCGCAGCACCGTTTTCACCATGTTCGACCCGTATCGGCTGCACACCCACGATGTCCTGACCACGCAGGCGCCGGGAGCCGCGCTCAGGACCTCGAGCTCACCGCCCCACTTCGACATGCCGTACACCGACCGCGGCGCCGGCCGGTCCCACTCCGTGTACGGCCGCTCGGCCGTCCCGTCAAAGACATAGTCGGTCGACAGGTAGCAGAGGTGCGCTCCGACCAACCGCGCCCCTTCGGCCACATGCCGGGTCCCGAGCGCATTGTCCCGCCAGGCCCGGTCCGGGTCGGCCTCGCAGGCGTCCACAGCCGTCCACGCCGCCGCGTGCACGACGGCCGCGGGTGCCGTCAAGGTCACGGCCTGGAGAACAGCGTCACGGTCGCCGACGTCGAGCTGCGCGTGGCTACACGCCACCACCTCGTGGTGACCGGCCGCGAAAGCGTCGACCAGCTCGCGGCCGAGCTGGCCGCCCGCGCCGGTAATGAGGATCCGCATCAGTGGCCGGACGTGGCCCAGGCTGTCTCCACGACTTCTGATCGCCCGCGCAGCGGCTCCCACCAGGAACGGTGTTCGGCATACCACTGGACCGTCTCCGCCAACCCGGTCTCGAAGGGTATGGTCGCCTCCCATCCGAGCTCGGCTCGCAGCTTGGCCGAATCGAGGAGATATCGGCGGTCGTGGCCGGGCCGGTCGGGCACGATCTTCTTCAGGGATTGCGGCTTGTCGGTGGCGGCGAGCACCCCGTCGGCGATCTCGGTGATGCTGCGTTCGACGCCGCTGCCGACGTTGAAGGTCTCGCCGATCCGGTCGCTCTGGAGCACCGCCTCGATGGCCCGACAATGGTCGTCCACGTGCAGCCACTCCCGCCGGTTCGCCGTCGACGCGTAGAGGGGCAGCGGCAGATCGTCCAACGCGTGGGTCGTGAAGAGCGGGATCACCTTCTCCGGGAACTGGTAGGGGCCGTAGTTGTTGCAGCAGTTGGTGATCGTCACGGGCAGGCCGTAGGTCTCGTAGTAGGCCCGGACGGCGTGGTCCGCCCCGGCCTTCGACGCGTTGTACGGGGTGCGGGGCCGGTACGGGGTCTCCTCGGTGAACATCTCGTCGGTATCGAGATCGAGGTCTCCGTACACCTCGCACGTGCTGATGTGATGGAACCGGGCCAGGCCGACCTGACGGGCCGCCTCCAACAGGGTCTGCGTGCCGATGACGTTCGTCCGGAAGAAGCGGCCCGGGTCCATGACCGCCAGGCTGTTGTGGGATTCCGCCGCGAAATGGACGACCACGTCCACGTGCTCCTCTCGCAACGTCGCCTCGACCACCGCCCCGTCCGCGACGTCGCCTTGGACGAACCGGACGCGGTCGCCCAGGTCAGCCAGGTTCTCTTTGTTGCCGGCGTAGGTCAGAAGGTCGAAGGCAACCACGCGGTCATCTGGGTGCCGATCCACCCAATAGCGCACAAAATTGGAGCCGATAAACCCGGCTCCCCCGGTCACGAGTAGCTGCACGGCGCACAACCGTAGTCGCCGAACCCGGCCAGCCCCTTCACGAGACGTGTGTTCGGATTGGGGTCAGCAGGCGGCCGCGGCCGCCAGACCGGCCGGAGTGGGAGCCAGCCCGTTATGGAGATTGGGCGCGGTGGTGGTCGTGGCGACCGGCGTTGTGGTGGTCGTTGCGCCCGTGGCTCGGCCGGTCGTCGGCGAAGTGCGCGAAGTCGGCGACGTGTTGCCGGTCGGGTCGCGGACCCCCGCGTAGTCGGAGCCGACCGTCAGCACCAGGTCCACACCTCGCAGGCTGATGTCCTCCTTCACCTGTGCTCCACCCGGCAGCGAGTACTGCAGGAGCGTGGCCTTATCCTGCTGGTTGGGGCCATAGGTGATGACCGAGCGTTGATAGCGGAACGAGTCTGCGTCGCCGGCGCCGGCCACGTTGTATCCCACGCCGGAGAGGGCGACCGCCACTTTGCCCGCTTCCCCGGTGACGCCGTTGCCGTTGAGCACCCGAACCCGAACCTGATTGGGCACCACGTTGGTCACCGGCGCGCCTGGCTTCGGGGCCCCGTTTACTACCGCGGCCGGCTGGGTGGTCCCGTTGAAGCGGGCAAAGGTCTGGCCCGCGTCGGGTTGCTGAAGGAAGAGCACGGATGCGATGGTCCCGGCGATCCTCTCGGTCCCGATGTTGGTCGGCACCGTGAGCATGTCGACGGTATCCGGGGACAGGGAGTGAAACTTCTTGCCGAGGCTGAGGAGTGTTCCCGCCGAGAGCCCTTTGTCAACGGTCACGTACTTGACGCCGTTGGAGATCAGGTCGTTGAGCTTGATCGGATCCGTCATCCCCGAGGAGATTGACTTTTTCAAGATGCGGCGCATGAAGTCCTGCTGGCGCTGGATCCGGCCGAGATCGCTGGTCGGGTCCTCGTGCCACCGGCCCGCCTCGTAGTACTCGTAGTGCCGGGCCCGGACATATCCCAGGGCCTGGTCGCCGCCGAGCTTGATGCATCCGGTCTGCTTGACGTTGAGTCCCGAGAAGGCGTCCCTGGCCGGCGCCGGGAAGTACACACTGACCCCGCCGACCGTGTCGACAATGGCACGGAAGCCGACGAAGTCGACGGAGATGTAGTGGTTGATGGGAATGCCGAGGGCCTGCTGGATGGTCTGCACCAGGACATCGGGACCGGTGTCGTACGCGGTGTTGATGCGCTCGCTGTTGGTCTTCCCCGCGATCGGCACCCAGAGATCTCGCGGGATGGAGAGGATGGCGGCCTTTTTCTGCTTGGGGTCGACGTGGAGAATCATGATGGTGTCGCTGCGCTGACCGCCGACGTCGGCCTGGCTTCCGAACTTGAGTTTGTCCGTGGCGTTGTTGACATTGGCCCGGCTGTCCGATCCGACCAGGAGCACGTTCATGGCCGCGCCGCTCCCCGTGTCCTTCGGCGTGAGCGAACCGATGCTTACGTGGTGGATTTGCCCGAATCGGTACTTGAGATAGGCAAAGCCAGCCCCCACGGCGATCAAACAGACCGCGACAAAAATATTGAGGCCGATCAGAAGTCGCCGGGGCCATCGCTTCCTTGGGGGCCCGGGAGCGTCTGGCTGTGCCTCCGGGCCGGCTAGACCCTCCGGCTGGTGCGGCTCGGCCTCACGAGGAATGTGAGCCACGAAAAAAAGCTACCAGTCGGGCTCGCCGATTCCGCGTCACGCACCTCGCCCGTAGGCTGCACCCCTGTGCACCAGGTCTGGGTCGACGGCGTCCTCTACCCGGCCGGCGAACGGGTGATCACCGCATTCGACCACGGCCTGCTCACCGGCGATGGCATCTTCGAGACTCTGCGCGTTCGGGCCGGCCGGATCTTCGCCGCCCGCCGCCACCTTGAGCGTCTGAGTCGCTCGGCGGCAGCCATGGATTTGCCGCCGCCCGATGTGGCCACGCTGCGCACGGCCATGGACGAGGTGGTGGCCGCCAACGGCCTGGTGGAGGGCCGCCTCCGGGTGACGGTGACCGGGGGACCTTCGCCGCTCGGGTCAGAACGAGGCGACCACGGGGCGATGACCATCGTGGCCGGCGGTCCGCTGGCCACGTGGCCGCCGACGGCCGATGTGACGGTCGTGCCCTGGTGCCGGAACGAGCGGGGGGCGCTGTCCGGGGTGAAGAGCACCAGCTACGGCGAGAACGTGATCGCCCTTGCCCACGCCCGCCGGCAAGGTTCGGGTGAGGCCATCTTCGCCAATACCGCCGGCCGGCTGTGCGAGGGCACGGGCAGCAACGTCTTCGTCGTCGTCAGGAGCCGACTCCTGACGCCGCCCCTTGCGTCGGGCTGCCTGGACGGCGTCACCCGGGCCCTGGTCATCGAAGTGGCCGGCGCCGACGAGGAGGACCTCCCTATCGAGGCCCTGGCGGGGGCCGAAGAGGCGTTCCTGACCTCGACCACCCGGGATCTGCAACCCATCCGGTCGGTAGACGGGCGGTCGCTTCCGGCCGTCGTCGGCCCGGTCACCAGCCGCGCCCTCGCCGCCTTCGCCGAGTTGGTGGCGGCCAGCGACGACCCTTAGCCACCC
>CAXMLU010000514.1:0-9599 GCA_964194255.1 uncultured bacterium | reverse complement strand
AGATGTGTATAAGAGACAGAGTAAGGCCTCCTCGGTGAATGTGCCGGCCGGCCCGAGGAAGCCGATGCGGACTGCGCGCTCATCCATGACGACGGGCAGGATAGTGACCAACATGGACGAAGCCGCACTCCGACAGCTGCTTGACGACGTACGGACGGGCACGGTGCCGGCCGACGAAGCGGTGGCCGAGCTGCGCCGGCTGCCGTTCGCCGACCTGGGTTTCGCTCGGGTCGATCATCACCGGGCGTTGCGGCAGGGCTTGCCCGAAGCGGTGTACGGCCCCGGCAAATCACCCGAACAGTGCGCGGAGATCGTGGCCGAGCTGCTCTCTTCCCCGGGGAAAGGGCCGGTGCTCTTGACCCGTGCGTCGGCTGAGCAGTCGGCGGCCGCCCTCGACGCCAATCCGGGCGGAACGTCGACGGGGACGATGGTCGTCTGGCGCCCACGGGCCGAGGTGGGGAGCCGGGTGGTGATCATCACGGCCGGGACGGCGGACCTGCCAGTGGCCACCGAGTGCAACACGACACTCGAGGCGTTTGGGTACCGGCCGTTGGTTCTGGCCGATTGCGGTGTGGCCGGCGTTCATCGCCTGCTGGCCACCGCCGACGACCTGGCCGCGGCCGACGCCGTAGTCGTGGTGGCCGGCATGGAAGGCGCGCTGGCCAGCATGGTCGGCGGACTGACCCCCGCACCGGTCGTGGCCGTGCCGACCAGCGCTGGCTACGGAGCCAGCCTGGAGGGCATCACGGCGTTGCTGGCCATGCTCGCCAGCTGCGCCGCCGGTCTGTGTGTGGTCGGCATCGACAACGGATTCGGTGCCGCCTGCGCGGTCGTCCGCATCCTCGCCCCGGCTCGGACACGCGCCCCATGAGCGATGCCACCATCGCCTGGTTCCACTGCTTCGCCGGTATCTCGGGTGATATGGCTCTCGGCTCGCTGCTCGACGCCGGCGCCGACCTCGACGAGGTGCGCGCCCTGGTCGAGCGGCTCCCCATGGCCGGATGGTCGCTTTCGGCCGAGGCGGTGCTGCGATGCGGGATCGCATCGACCCACGCGCGGGTGGGGTTGGAGCGCTCCATCGTGGTGCGCACGGCCGCCCACATCGAAGGGCTCATCGAGGAGGCCCGGCTGCCGCCGCGCGTGCGGGACCGAGCGCTTGCCACCTTCCGGCTGTTGGCCGAAGTCGAAGGTCGCATCCATCGCCGGCCGGCCAGTGCTGTTCACTTCCACGAAGTGGGCGCCCTCGATTCGATCGTGGACGTGGTCGGCACGTGCGCCGCCCTCGAGGTACTCGACGTCGGCGAGATCCGGGCCAGCGAGGTGGCCCAGGGCAGCGGGATGGTGCGGACCGCACACGGGATGTTGCCAATCCCGGTGCCGGCCGTGGTCGAGTTGTTGCGGGACGCCCCGACGTACGGCTTGGCCGTGCCCTTCGAGATGACCACCCCAACGGGCGCGGCGTTGCTGGCCGCGCTGGGATCGGGCTGGGGTCCGCTGCCGGCCATGACCGTACGTTCGGTGGGCTACGGGGCGGGCAGCCGCGAACTCGACGGACTGCCGAACGTGACCCAGGTGGTGATCGGCCTCAGCCGCGCTGCGGATGCGGAGGCCCGCGTCGGGCCGGGCGGCGCCGGCGCGCCGGCTTCGTACAGCGGCCAGAGCCCCGGCCAACCGGTCGTCCTCCTCGAGGCGAACGTGGATGACGCCACCGGCGAGGTTCTGGCCGCCGCCATCGCCGCCCTCATGGACGCGGGCGCGCACGATGCCTGGGTGACGCCGATCGTCATGAAGAAAGGACGCCCGGCCCACACCGTCAGCTGTCTCTGCGACCCGGCGCTGGCCCCGCAATGCGCACGAGACCTCGGCACGGAAACCGGGTCACTTGGGGTGCGCGGACAGCGACTCGAGCGCTGGCCGGTCACGCGGGCCGAGGTCTCGGTGCTCGTCGAGGACCAGCCCGTGCGGGTAAAGGTGAGCCCGGGCCGGGTCAAGGCCGAACACGACGATGCCGCCCGGGCCGCCGCCAGGACGGGACTGCCGTTGCGCGAGGTACTGCGCCGCGCGGAGGTGGCCGCTCCACACGCCGCGCCTCATCTCGTGCCACCCCCGGACCCATCCGACGCCAGCTAACGGGGCGACTGGCCGCAGTCGCTATGCACCCCCTTATCGCATGACGAAGTCAAGGGTCTGCGTCGTGTCCGGCATGTTCAGCTGACCAGGAGCCGGATCGATGTGGACCTGCAGGATGGTGATGGTATTGGGCACGGCCCGCAGATCTCCCAACGTGATGGTGCGCCGCTGGCCGGGAACGAGGTCGACAAAGTCCCTCGCCGACGATCCGGGACCGTCCACCGCAGGCGAGATCGAAGCCGTCACGGTCAAGCGCTTCTCCGGTTCGTTGCCCACGTTGGCCACGACGATCTGCGCCCGGAGGACCTTCGAGATGGGAAGGACTTCGTTGCCGGCATCGTTGCCGACCGGGCCTGGATCGGTACTGACCAGCACCACCTTCACGTCGTGCACGGGGGCGAGGCTGGTGCTCGACCGCAACGAGACGACGAACGTAGCCACGATCGGTTGGGTCCACGATCCGTCGTCGCGCACCCATTGGGAGTCGGGCATGGCCGCCAGTCCGGCGGGTAGGGCGCCGACGAACAGCCGGTAGACGCGATCAGCCGCCGACAGGTTCTTGCCTACCTCGACCATGGCGTCGACGACGGTGGTCGCCGGCCCATTCCCGAGAGCGTCGGCGAACGCTTTGCGTAGAATCGCGGCTGACTGTGCCCTGATCGTCAGCGCGGCCAGCAGCAAGTCGCGGGCGTCGCGCAGATTCGTGGGCGCGCTCACCCTGCGCACATCGCCGAGAATCGCATCCGCGTCGCTCACCACGCGGTCGAGACGCCGGGTGATCCCATCTCGACCCAGAGTAAGGGCGTCGGCTCGAACTTCGTTGATGTCGGCCCCCTCCTGGATGGAGCGCTGCACGTCGCTCTCGGCTACGTCCAGGAAGTTCTGGGTGCTCAAACGGCGGGCCGGGGCACCCGATTGGGCGGACAGGGCAGCGTTGACGGTGAGTATCAGCAGCGTGACTACGCCACCGAAGACGATCCACCGCCGGCTGCGCCCCCGAGGCCGTCGGCCACCGCTCGCCATGGTGGCTGCACCCTACCGCCCGCGATGGTCGGTCCGAACGCGGTCCGAACGCGGTCCGACGGCCCGGCGGGGCGGGCCCGGAGGCGCCCCGGGCCGCTAGGCCGCCTGGGTGTTGCCGAGCCAGCTCTGGTACAGCCGGCCGTAGACGCCGCCCCGGCTGACCAGCTGGGCGTGCGTCCCCCGCTCAACGATGCGGCCCTGATCGAACACCAGCACCAGATCGGCGGACTCGGCCGTGGAGAGGCGGTGGGCGATGGCCACCGTGGTGCGCCCGGCGGACAACCGCTCGAGGGCGACACCGATGGCTCGTTCGGTCTCGGGATCGACGGCGCTGGTGGCCTCGTCCAGGATCAGCAGGCCGGGGCTGCCCAGCTGGGCGCGGACCAGGGCCACCAGCTGCCGCTCGCCGACAGACAGGTGCTCACCCCGCTCACCCACCACGGTCTCCAGTCCGTCCGGCAGGCCCGCCACCCATTCCGACAAGCCCAGCTCGGCGAAGGCTGTGTCCACATCGGCGTCGGTCGCCCCGGCTTGGCCCCATCGGACGTTCTCGCGAATCGTCGTGTCAAAGAGGAAGCCGTCCTGGGGGACCATGCGAACACCGGCCCGGCGGGCATCGGGCGCTACCTCGTGGAGATCCACCCCGCCGATGATGATGCGCCCGGAGGTCGGATCGGCGAGGCGGCAGAGCAGCTTGGCAAACGTCGTCTTGCCCGACCCAGTCCGCCCGACCACGGCCACGTGCATCCCGGCCGGCAGGTCCACGTCGATGCTGCGCAGGACCGGTTGGTCCACCTCGTAGGCGTAACAGAGCCCCTCAGTGCGTACCGACAGGGCGCCGGCCGGCAGCGCTGAGCCTGGCTCGGGTTCGGCCATGCTCACCGGGGTGTCGAGCACACCGAGCACTTTGCGCCAAGCGGCGATCGCCGTCTGCGTCTGGTCGAGCACCTCGGAGAGCTCGGCAACCGGCTGGAGGAACAACGTGACGAGGAAGAGGAAGGCCACCAACCGCCCGGTCGTCATTCCCCATCCGGGCCCGTACTTGGACCCAACCAGGACGACGGCCGCGACGGTGAGGCCACCGAAGAGATCGGCCTGCGGGAAGACAGCCGCGCTATAACGGTTCGCCCGCATCTGGGCGTCGTACTGGTGCCGCACGGCGGTGCGCACGTCCTCAGTCACCCGCGCCTCGAGTCCGTAGGCCCGCACGACGGCCGCGCCCATGACGGTCTCCGAGATGGCCGACATGGTCTCGCCGACCCGGGTGCGAACGAGTTCGTAGGCGGCCAGGATCCGACGTTGCATGGATCGGAGGACCAGGATGATCGGCGAGGCTACGACGAGAACGAGGATCGTCAGCCTCCACGAGTACACGATCATCGCCACCAGCGTCCCGGCCATGAGGCAGAACGACACGATCCAGTTGAGGCCGCCCCATTCGAAGAACTGGGTCAGCGTATCGATGTCGGCAGTGACGCGCGCGGTGAGGGCGCCGCGCTTCTCCGCGCTCTGCTCGGCCACGTTGAGCTCGTGGATGTGCGCGAAGACTCGAACGCGAAGGTTGCGCAACGCGTATTCCGACGCCCACACCAGCCGCCGAAATGCGCCCCGGCCGGCGAGATAGATGAAGCACACGCCCACCGCGGCGGCGCCGCATAGGCCAAACACGTAGCCCGGCCGAAAACCGTGCCGCCCGCGCAGACCATTGTCGATGATCTGCTGGATCAGAATCGGGACGAGCACACGCCCGGCCGCGCCGGCCAGGGCCATCGCCAGGGTGAACCCGATCCCGGCCCGGAGCTCTGGGCTCTCTCTGATCCCTCGGCGAAGGACGGCAAAGGCACTGGTCGGCCGCTCCGCCTCCGCCGTCACGGGCGCTCCGCCCCGCGACTCGGCACTGCTCATGTTGCTCATGCCTTGTCCCGGTCGTAGGCCCGCACCATGGACTCGTAGGCAGGGTGCGACAACAGCTGGGTGTGGGTGCCCACCGCCGCGATACTGCCGTTGTCGAGGAACAGCACGGTGTCCGCAAGTGCGATGGTCGACACTCGGTAGGCGACGATGACCAGCGTTGTCTGCAGCTCTCTGCGCAGGCCGGCCAGGATCTCGGCTTCGACGGTGGGATCGACGGCGGAGGTGGCGTCGTCGAGAATCAGAAGACGCGGCCGGCGCACCAGGGCGCGGGCCAGGGCCACGCGCTGGCGCTGACCACCCGACAATGAAAGTCCCCGCTCGCCCACGATCGTGTCGTAGCGCTCTGGCAACATTCGGATGAACTCGTCGGCCTGAGCGAGCTCTGCCGCCCATCGGACACGGCGTTCAGAAAACTGCTGGCCGAGGGCGATGTTGTCCGAGATCGACGTGGCGAACAGGAAGCTCTCCTGGAAGACCATCGATGCCGCGTCTCGCAACTGGTTGCCCTCCACGTGGCGAAGGTCCACGCCGCCGAGTCGCACCGACCCTCGGTCGGGATCGGCCAGCCGGACGATCAGCTGCGCCAACGTGCTCTTGCCGGCACCGGTTGCACCCACGATGGCTACCGACGAACCGGCGGACAGCTCGAAGGAAAGCCCGTCGAGGACGGGGGCCGCCGGCGGCCCGTCCGCGTACGCGAACGTCACGGACCGCACGGAGAGCGGCAGCGGACCCTCGGGCAGATCGACCGACTCGGCGGCAGGGAGGACCGTCAGCTCCGCGTCGAGCACGTCCTGAAGGCGGGAACGGCTCACCACGGCCCTGGGAATGTCGGAGAGCACGTAGCCGATGAGGCGCATCGGCAGCGCCATCAAGCTGAACAGGCTCACCAGTTGCACGAGCGTTCCCGCGCTCACCGCTCCGGTAGAAACCCGCCAGGAGCCCACCGCCAGGAGGATGATGATGCCCAGATTCGGCAGGGCGTCCAGGGCGGGTTCGAAGTTGGCCCGGATGCGGCCGACGTGGAGGCGCTCGATGCGCAGCCGGTCCGCCTGCTCCGCCAGGCGCTCGACCTCGGCCCGCTCGCGTCCGAGCGCCTTGACCACCAGCGCGCCGTCGAAGCTCTCGTGGGCCACCGCCGACAAGTCACCGATGCGCTCCTGGACCCGTGAGGCCGGACCCTCCACCCGGGTGCCGTAGAGCCGGTTGAGGAACGCCAGGGTCGGCAGCACCAGCAACCCGACGGCGGCCAAGAACGGGTCGGTCACGATCAGTTCCACCGCCGCGAACACGATCAGGAACAGCACCGCCAGCGAGTACGGCACGGCGGACAGCACCTCGGTGGCGGCGTCCACATCCGATTCGGCGTGGGCCAACAGCTCACCGGTCGGCCGGGCCCGGTGATAGGCCAGCGGCAGTGCCTGGTAGCGGTCTACGACCGAGTTGCGGAGCGTGGCTTCCGAGCGCGACTTGGTCATGCCGGCGAAGTACCGGCGGGTCATGATCCCCCCCGCCTTGACGACGGCAACGGCCAGGACCGCGGCCGCCGCACCGATGGCGGTGCCGAGATGGAAGTGGCCGGCGAAGGCCGGAACGAGCAGCCGGTCGGTGACCCAGCCCAGCACCACGGTGCTGGCTACCGTCGCCAGGGCGTACACGCCCGCGCCAGTGACCGCTACCGCGAAGGGCAGCGGGTGGAGGCGGACGAACGCGCCAATGACACGCAGTCCGCGCATGAAAAGGGTGCGATCGTCCGTTCTCGTGGGCATGGCAAAGCGAAGGGGAAAGGGATTGTCCGGCTCCCGATGCTACTGGCCACAGGGCCCGGAGACGCCCGGTTTACCGGGGCATACCGCTTGGTCAGGGGTATGAGATGCCAATCTGGTGCGACATGCACCCTGCCCCGACCGGTCGCGAGGCACCCGAAGATGATTGGGTGGCGTCTTTGCTCCACTACACCGCCGACGCCATCACGGTGGTCAGCCCGAGCGGCCACCTGCGCTATGCCAGTCCGGCCAGCCAGCGGCTCTTTCCCACGGTCGTCGGTCCCGACGCGGTCACCTCCATCCTGGACCTCGCCCACCCCTCGGACACCGACCATCTGAGCATGGCCCTCACCCGCACCGCTGCCGGACACGGGACGGAAGGCCCCATCGAGTGGCGGGCTCGGGCCGCCGATGGCACCTGGCGAACGATCGAATCGACCGTCGTCAGCGCCCTCGATGATCCCGCCGTCGTCGGGGTGGTCATCACCAGTCACGACGTGACGGAGCGGACCCTGGCCACCGCGCTGATGCACCACCGCGCTGTCCACGATCCGCTCACCGGCCTGCCCAACCGGGCCCTTCTGCTGGACCGCTTGGATCAGGCCCTTCACCGGGCGGAGCGCTCCGGGCGGTTCGTCGCCCTGCTGTACCTTGATCTCGACCGATTCAAGGTCATCAACGATTCCCTTGGCCACATCGCCGGCGACCAGGTGCTCGTCGAGGTGGCCGATCGGCTGGTGGGCACCGTACGACCGGGTGACACCGTGGCCCGACTCGGCGGCGACGAGTTCGTCGTGCTGGCCGAGGCGGTCAACGGCCACGCCGAGGCGGAGCAGATCGCGGAGCGGATCCGCGCGTCGCTGGTACCACCGATCGGGCTACGTCACGGCGGCAGCGCGGTCGTGACGACGAGTATCGGCATCACCCTCAGCCGCCACGCTCACCCCGACTCCGCCCTCCGGGATGCCGATACCGCCCTGTACCGCGCCAAAGAGCACGGACGGGACCGCCACTACATCTTCGACGAGGGTCTGCGACACGAAGCCGTGCGCCGGCTCGGCACGGAGCAGTTACTCCGGCGGGCCCTGGACAGCAGCGACTTCGTCCTTCATTACCAGCCGATCGTTGAGCTGGAAACGGGGCGAGTCACAAGCAACGAAGCGCTCCTTCGCATCGACGGAGGGCCCGGACCGCTGATCCTGCCGGAGGAGTTCGTGGCCATCGCCGAGGAGTCCGGGCTCATCGTTACCATCGGAGCGGGGGTGATCGACGAGGCCTGCCGACAAGCCGTGCGGTGGCGTGAAGTGCTCGGCGACCGGGCCCCGAGCCGGGTGACCGTCAACGTCTCCGGACGGCAGCTTTCGGCCAGCGGCATCGTGCAGCAGGTGATGGCGGCATTGGCCAGTTCGGGAGCGTCGCCGGACATGCTCTGTCTGGAGCTTACGGAGGGCGTGCTCATTGAGGCCGGGCGGCCGACCCTGGCCGCCCTAGACGAGCTCAAAGAGATGGGGGTCACGCTCGGCATCGACGACTTCGGTACGGGTTATTCGTCCCTGTCGTATCTCAAGCGGTTCCCCGTCGACTTCCTCAAGGTCGATCGCTCCTTCATCGACGGTCTTGGTCGGGACCCGGAGGACACGGTCATCGTGCGCGCCGTCGTAGCCCTCGGCCAATCCTTGGGTTTGGCAACGATCGCCGAGGGGGTGGAGACCGAGGTCCAGCTTGACGCCTTGCAGAACCTTGGCTGTGACATGGCCCAGGGCTACTTCTTCGCCGCCCCCATGTCGGCCGACGACCTGGTGATTCATCTGGGGAAATAGAGGGGGAATCCTCTCGATTTGCTTCACTTTCGGCGCCGGTCGACCGATACGAGGGGCGCATGGCGACGGCGCGACGCGGCGACCTGGTGAGGTTCGGCCTCGTCCCTGCCACGCTCGTCGGCGTCGCCGCTCTGAGTGTCATCTATCCGACCCT
Source organism: uncultured bacterium (assembly GCA_964194255.1). Classification (GTDB taxonomy): domain Bacteria; phylum Actinomycetota; class Acidimicrobiia; order Acidimicrobiales; family CAXMLU01; genus CAXMLU01. The sequence goes on along the minus strand of CAXMLU010000514.1, from coordinate 792 downwards.
CGCCCCGATGGACGCGGTCGCGCTGGCTGCCATTTTGTGTCTCTTTCTGTCTCGCGGCATGCATCCGGGTGCGGACGGAGCCGCGCCGCCGGCGCCGCCCGCGCACGACGAGTTCCTCTCGACGCTGATCGAGCATTCCGGCGAGGTCATCTGCGTCATCGACCGGGCGACGGTCGTGGGTTACGTCAGCCCCTCCGGCCCGCGGATGCTCGGCTGGAGCGACGACGCCGTCATTGGGTGCAGCGCCCTCGATCTCGTTCATCCTGTCGATCGAGCGATAGCCGCCGAGGGACTGGCCGGCGCCCTCGCCACGCCCGGGCTCTCCGCCCCTCTCGAGGTACAGGTCCTCGACGGGCGCGGCGGCTGGCGCCTCGTCGAGATGGTGGCCAACAATCTCCTCGACGATCCCTCGGTCGACGGTGTCGTCCTGACCGTGCGCGATCTGGTCGATCAGCGACCGCGGGCGACCGACTTCGAGTACGAACGAGATTTCACCGCCGCCGTGGTCGAGACGGTCGGTGTGATGGTGGTGGTACTGGACCGGGCGGGTCGCATTGTTCGCTTCAACCGGGCCTGCCAGCAGACCACCGGTTGGACGTTCGCTGAAGTAGAGGGCCGCACGTTCTGGGATCTGTTCGTCCCTCCGGCAGAGATCCCCCGCGTGCTCCAGCGTTGGGACGCAATGACGGCCGCGAGCGTCCCCGCGGCCTATGAGAACGATTGCGTCGCTCGCGACGGATCCCTGCGCCGGGTGGCGTGGACCACCACTGCACTGTGCGATCCGGAAGGCCA
>CAXMLU010000513.1:0-1979 GCA_964194255.1 uncultured bacterium | reverse complement strand
GGCCGGGACCGGGACCGGGACCGGGACCAGCGGAGCCTCGCTGCCGGCGGCCTCGTCCAGCCGGTTCGGGCTCTTCAACCGCGGGTAGCCGCCCCACCTAGCCCAGCGCGTGCTGGGCGGCGAGGGTAATCAGAACTCCGATGCCGATCACGACGGCGGCCAGGGTGGCGCCGAGGAGCGCGGCCAGGAAGATGAGCGCGATCAGCGATCGGAGGCGCCGCAGCCAGCTCACCCGTTCGACCTGATCGACGACGAGCACGGCCGCCAAGACCGGTTCGGCCGGTATCACGACCGGTTCAGCCACCTCGGCCACGGGTGCGGCCACCTCGGCCACGGGTTCGACGACCTCGGCTGCCACCGCCTCGGCCACGACCGGCGGCGCGACGAGCTCGGCCATCTCCGTCGTCGCAGGGGCGGGAACGGCCAGCACCGGCTGAGGCACGGGAAGTAGTGGCACAGCTATGGCCAGCTCGACGGCGACCAGCTCGACCGGGACAGCCGCCGCCGCCGGCTCCTCCACGACGAGGGGTGCGGCGATCTCCGCCATGTCCGTCGTCTCGGGCTTGGGGACGGAAAGCACCACGGACGGAACGGGAAGCAGTGGCAGGGACACGGCGGCGAGCGCGACGGCCACCAGCTCGGCCGCCAGCACCGGTTCGGCGTCGATGGCCGTCTTGGGCGGCCTGCCATCGGCTTTCACGCGGGAGCCGGGGACTGCGGGCGCCGGACGTCAAGCAGGCCGGGCCGCGGCGGGAGCCCCCGGGTTCCGTGGCAGGCTGGTGCCCCTCGACCCGGCTTGAGCCACCCTTCGCCACCTGGCCGTAGGAACACGGAGACGCAGGACCCTGTGAGCACGATCGAACCGATGCTACCGCCGACGGCCCCGCCGCCGGACTTCGGCCCCCCGCCAGAGCCACGAAAGCGCTGGTCCCGGCGGGCCCGGGTGCTGTCCACCCTCGCCATTGGCTTCGTCGGGTTCCTGATCCTGGCCATCGTGGGGGCGTCCTTCTACCCGGTGCCCTACTACGCCATCGCCCCCGGGTCGGCGACGGACGTGACCGGACTGGTGAGCGTGCCGCCCGACAAGCGCCACCCGCCCCACGGCCAGCTGCTGCTCGTCACCGTAACCGAGCGCAAGGAGGTGGCGCTCGAGTTCCTGCGAGATCAATTCGACGCAAACGTGGCCATCTTGGGCCGGGCGGCCATAGAGGGCCCGAAGCCGTCGCAGCCGCTGAACCAGCAGAACCTCCAGGAGATGGTCGACTCCAAGCAGACGGCCATCGTCGTGGCGCTACGACGGCTCGGTTATCGCGTGGTCGAGCAGGGGAAAGGGGCCGCGATCCTCCAGATCGTCGACAAGTCCCCGGCGGCGGCGGCCGGCCTCAAGCTCGGCGACACCGTCACCGGTGTGGACCAGGCTCCGATCACAACCCAGATTGGCTTGATCCAGGCCATCCGGGCCCACAAGCCCGGCGACGTGGTGCATCTGCAAGTCGTCGCCCCCGACGGCACGACTCGTACCGCGTCGGCGACGCTGATCAACCAGGGCGGGCACGCCTTCCTCGGGGTGGCCAGCCAGACGAAGCAGCAGCATTTCGACCTGCCGTTCCCCGTCACCATCGACAGCCGCCAGATCGGCGGTCCTTCCGCCGGGTTGGCCTTCACCCTCACCGTCATGGATCTGCTGTCCAACGGTGCGCTGTCCGGCGGCCACCGGGTGGCGACCACCGGCACCATGGAGCCGGACGGCACGGTCGGTCCGGTCGGGGGCGTGATCCAAAAGACGGTGGCCGTGCGCCGCTCGGGAGCCGAGGCCTTCCTGGTCCCTCCCGACGAGTACGCCGACGCAGTGGCGCACGCCGGCAGCAAGCTCAAGGTCATCAAGGTGGCGACGCTGGAGGAAGCGTTGAACGCCTTGAAAAGTCTGGGAGGTGATGTGAGCGGTATCCCGCAGCCGGCCCCGCCGCTCGACCAGTAAA
>CAXMLU010000512.1:0-2588 GCA_964194255.1 uncultured bacterium | reverse complement strand
GGGACGGCGGCCGGCGGGACGGCTGCCGGCGGGACGGCGGACGTTGCCGGCGGGACGGCGGCCGGCGGGACGGCTGCCGCCGCATCGGCGGACGTTGCCGGCGGTGCGGCTGCCGGCGGGACGGTCGCCCTCCCTCGTGCCGTTGAGCCCGACCCTGACGCCGTGGCGCGGGCTGCCGCCCTCATTGCAGGCGCCGAACGGCCCGCGCTCGTGGCCGGCAGCGATGTGTGGTGGGACGGCGCATGGGACGCGCTACGCGGCTGTGTCGAGGCGCTACGCGTCCCCACCGTTGTGAACGGACTTGGGCGAGGCTGCCTGCCCGCCGACCATGAGTTGGCGTTCTCCCGCACCCGCTCTGCGCTCAAACAGGCTGACGTGGTGGTCGTTGTGGGGACACCGTTGGACTTCCGCCTTTCGTTCGGCCGCTTCGGGTCCGCCAAGGTGATCCACCTTGTGGACGCCGCCTCGATGATCTCGGCCACGGCCCAGGTGGAGGTGGTCGTGGTCGGCAATCTCTCCCTCGCCCTGCAAGGACTGGCGGTCTCACCTCCTTCGCCGGCGGGAGATTCCCGTCCGAGCCACGAGCCGTGGATCACCGGGCTGCGAGAGGACGAGCGAGCGGCCCGAGCCGCCGAACAGATGCTGCTCGCCTCCGATGCGGATCCCATCCACCCCGCTCGCGTGTACGGAGAGCTGGCAAAGATCCTCGATCGCGACGCGATCGTTATCGGCGACGGTGGGGACTTCGTATCGTGGGCGGGCAAGCTGGTCGACTCCTATCAACCTGGCTGCTGGCTTGACCCCGGACCGTATGGCTGCCTCGGCACCGGGATGGGCTACGCCATGGCCGCCCGGGTCGCCCACCCTGACCGCCAGGTCGTCCTCATGCTTGGCGATGGAGCGGCCGGATTCAGTCTGATGGATGCCGACTCGCTGGTCCGGCACCGGCTTCCGGTCGTGATCGTGGTTGGCAACAACGGCATCTGGGGCCTGGAGAAACACCCCATGAAAGCCATCTACGGCTACGACGTCGCCGCCGACCTTCAACCTGGTTGCCGGTATGACGATGTCGTGCGCGCCCTTGGCGGCGCGGGCGAGACGGTCTCCCGCCCGGGAGATATCCGTGCCGCCCTCCGCCGCGGCTTTGCGTCAGGTGTCCCCTACGTCGTCAATGTGCTGCTCGATCCCGAGGCTGTGTATCCCCGTTCCTCCAACCTCGGCTAGCGCGCACGGCATGAGCCAAGCGTCCACCGCCGCCCCGCCATTCCTGGCGGATATCGCGGTCCGCGTCGACCGTCGGATCGATGAGCGGCTCGAAGCCGAGCTGACCCGGTGGACCGATGTCGACCCGGCGCTGGCCGTGCCGTTGTCGTCACTACGAGACCTGGTGCGCGCGGGCGGTAAACGTCTGCGTCCCGCCTTCTGTCACTGGGCCTTCGTCGGTGCCGGCGGTGACCCGCACGACGCGATGATCGCGGACGCCGGGGCTGCCCTTGAGCTGCTCCACACGTTTGCGCTCATTCACGACGATGTCATCGACGGGTCGACCCGCCGCCACGGCCGCGACACCATCCACATCGAGTTCGAGGGGCGGCATGCTCTGGCGACCTGGCGCGGGGAGGGACGCCGTTTCGGTGAGGGTGCGGCCATCCTGGTGGGGGACTTGGCGTTCGTCTACGCCGACGCCTTCCTGACCGGCACACCGGCCGTCGCGCGCGAGATCTTCGCTGAGCTGCGCCTCGAGGTGAACATCGGTCAGTATCTCGACCTGATCGGCACGGCTCGAGCCGACGTCAGCCCGGAGGAAGCGCGGCGCATCTGCCAGTACAAGTCGGGGAAGTACACGATCGAACGGCCGCTGCACCTCGGCGCCGCGCTCCTCGGGGTCGAGACCCTCGATCGCCTGGCCGAGCCCCTGTCCGCCTACGGGTCACCGTTGGGCGAGGCGTTCCAGTTGAAGGACGACCTGCTCGACGCCTTCGGGGATCCCGCCGTCACCGGCAAGCCGGTCGGATCCGATCTGCGGGAGGGGAAACCGACGTATCTCTTCGCTCTGGCTCGGCGCGCCGCCGAAGGTCCCGCCCTGCGCTTGCTTACGGAGCGCTACGGGGCCCCGGATCTGACCGACGTTGAGGTAGCCGAGATCCAGCGCGTTCTGGTCGATACGGGCGCCCGCGCCGGCACGGAGCGCCTCATCGAAGAATTGGTGGATCACGCCATTCTCGCCGCGGCCAACGCCCCGCTCACGGCGGACGCGAGAAACGCGCTGGCCGATCTGGCCCACTTCGTCGCCGGTCGGGATCGCTGACCCGTGGCGCCCGGGTGCGGATGGCCACCTGTACCCGACTACCCTGTCGAGCGCATGCTTGAACGGATCCACAGCCCCGCCGACCTTCGTCGCCTTGACTATCCGGAGCTCACGGTCCTCGCCCAAGAGATTCGTCAGTTCATCGTGGACGCCGTGTCGGTGACCGGTGGCCACCTGGGATCGAACCTCGGTGCGGTGGAACTGACACTGGCTCTGCATCGAGTGTTCGACTCGCCGAGGGACATCGTCCTGTGGGACACCGGCCACCAGGCCTACGTCC
>CAXMLU010000511.1:0-10699 GCA_964194255.1 uncultured bacterium | reverse complement strand
CGTCTTGCCCGATCCGGTCGGACCCATCAGGGCGACCGCTTCACCCGGTCGCAGGACCAGGTTGAATCCTTTGAGCACCGATCGAGCCGCGGCGGGGACCTGCCCATTGGGCTCCCTGGCGGCGGTGTGAGGGGCAAGGGGGTTGGGCAGCTCATAGGCAAAGCGGACGTTTTCGAAGCGGACTTCGCCGCGGCCGCGGGGAAGATCCACGGCTCCGGGTATGTCCGCAATGGCTGGCTCGGTGCTGAGGATCTCCTCCAAACGCTGCGCGGCAGCCACCGCTCGTTGGGCCTGGGCGACCAGCTGGCCAGTCATGCGCAGCGGAACGATCGTCAGCAGGACATAGGTGATGAACTGCACCAGCTGGCCAACACTGATCCGCCCCCGCAGCACCTCGTGGCCGCCGTACCACAGCACCGCCACCAGGCCGATGGCGGGGAGGAAGTCGAGGACGGGATTGAACATGGCGCGGATACGCGCCGCCCGCATGGAGACGCCGAAAACCATCGTCGTCTCATCGCGCATGCGCCCGGCGAGGATCGGCTCTGCGCCGAATCCCTTGACCGCCCGTATGCCCGTCACCGTCTCCTCGACGACCGTGGCCAGACTGGCCAGTTGCTGCTGAAGCTCCATGGAGGCCGGGTGGATCCGGGTCGAGAAGCGTTTGGCGGCCAGATTCAGGAGAGGCAAAGCACCAAACGCGACCAGGGTGAGCTTCACATCAATGAGCAACGACAACGCGACGGCCCCCAACACCGTGAACAGGTTGGACACCGAGATCGGAATCAAAACCACGAGCTGTTGGATCTGTTGCAGGTCGGTGGCCGCTCTCGCCATCAGCTGACCGGTTTGCGACGCGTCATGAAACGCGAAGTGGAGCCGCTGCAGATGGGCATAGAGGCGGTGGCGCAGGTTGGTTTCGACCCGGTAGGCCACGCTGAAGGCCGACAACCGGCGCATCGAGGTGCACAGACCAGAGATCAGCCCGACAGCCGATATGAGGAGGGCCCAATGCAGGAGGGCTCCGTGGCGGCGGCCGAGGACACCCTGGTCGATGGCCCGCCTGGTCAGCTGCGGGACGGTCAGTTTGCACGCCGTCCACACCAGACCAACGAGCGCGCCTCCGATCACCGCCCATCTCTGGGGGTAAATCGACTGCCGAAGGAGCCGCCAGCCGTCGCGCGCCGATATCGCCCGGGGCCTGGACACGGCGGCCACGCTACTTGACCGCCCGGTCAAGAGGCTTCGCCCTGCAGCTTCAGGAGACCGGCAACCATGCCGATGAGGCGCTGAGAGCGATAAGGACAGGATCTGACGTGCGCATCGACCAACTCTCACTGCGCATCGAAGGGGACGAGCTAACCCTGCGATTCCACGACCGGATGACGGTCGTCAGCGGGGTCGGGCCCGACGAGCGCGAGGGAATGGAAAATCTGATTCTCGGGGCCCTCCTGGGCGAAGAGCCCCGCGCCACCTCGCTGACCGTGTTCGACAGCCAGGGCCGCCTGCTCACCCAGCACCGATCGCCCGAGGGCGGCGTGGTGTGCACCGACAACCGCGGAACAGAACTACCTTCGCTGGTGTCGATGGTCGGCATCGATCCGTCCCGGTTCCGCCGCCTCTGCCTTCTCCGTGCCGATGATCTGTGGCCGGGTCCGGCCCCGGCCTCCTCGGGCCAAGTAGGTAGCCGCTGGAACGACGAACCGGCCGAACTGGTCGAGGCCCGCCTGGCTCTGGCCAAGATGGAAGACGAGCTGGGAGAGGGAAACGGACTGAGGACTCGGGCCGAGTCCGTGCGGCGCCAGCTGGCCGCCATCGAGGACCAGATCCGCCAAGCGACCGACGGCAAGGCCAAGCGGCGCTACGCCCGCCTCTTGATGGAGTTGCAGCGGGTGCGGGCCGAAGCGGCCGCGCTCACGGGCGGGTCCGGGGGGTTGGAGGGCGACGACCGGCTGTTCGGCGCCGGCGAGGAAATCCGCATCCTGGCTCGGTACTGGCAAGGAACCGACCGCCGCCGGGAAGCCGCCGTCAACCAGTTCGCTGACCGGGCGCGCCTCGACGCACGAGCACTGGCTGAGGCCCTCAAGGTGCCGGACCATATGCCGGCCGGCCTCGATGCCTTGGCCGCCCGCCTCGATGCCGCCGAGCGGGATCGTGACGAGTTGGCCGCCCGCCTGACTGAGCGGGTGGCGGCCTACCTTCCCGAGCCCTCGCATCCGGCGGTCGTCCGTCTGGCCCGGCAGGACCAGACCAAGCTGTGGACGACAGCCGCCGAGGTGGAGACCACCGCGCAGGAGCTCGAGCAGCAATCCCTCCGTTTAGGCGGAGTTGGCGGTGACGATCAGGTTCCGAGCTTGATGAGCGCCATCGACCACGCCCACGGCGACGTGGAAGAGGCCGACGGGCTGGCCGAGCGTCGCCGGCTAACCGGTCTCGCCGCCTGCACGGCCGGCCTCATCGTGACCCTCGGTGCGCTCCTCACGGTGCCCGTGCTCTCACCGGTGGCCATCCTGGTCGCCGGCGGCGTGGGCACGTGGGCCTTTGTGATCCCCAGGATGCAGCGAGCCAGAGCCGGGAAGCGCGAGTTCGAGGCTCTGCTCCAGGCCGACATGCCAAGTTGGCTGGCGATGCACATGCGCCGTATCAACCCCACCATCGATCCCGATGCCCGGCGTCCGCTGGACGACGCTGCCGCCGCCCACCGCCGGGCTCTGGCCACGTGGACGCAGATGGCCGGTGATATCGAGACGGAGCAGGCCTGGCAGCTCGAGCAGGAAGTCCGTCTGTACGCGGCCGGGCTCAACCAGCAAAGCGGGGTGGCGTCCGAGGTCGAAGAGCTCCATCGCCGCCTGATCGAGGTGGCCGAGCCGGCCGTCAATGAGGTCAGGGAAGAGGTCGTGGCCGCGTGCCGTCCGTTTGGCATCGAGGACGCCTCGGCGGCCGCGGCGACCGTGCGCAGCCAGGTCGCTTTGGCCGCGTCGGCCCGCCTCCAACAAGAGCTGGAGGACGCGGAGCGGGCCGAGCTCTCCGCCCGTCAGCCCCTCGAGGCCCGTCTGGCCGAGCTGGGATTCAACGACGGCCCCACTGCCGCCCGCGCCGGCGGTTTCGAATGGGCCCTCCAGGCCGCCCTGACGCGCGCGGAGGCGCGGACCTCGGCCCGACCGGTGGAGGAGGTCCATGCCGACTTGGCCCGCCTCGAAGCACTGGCCCGCAGCGAAGCCCGACCCGAGTGGGGCAGCAACCTGGGCAGCGCCGAGGCCGACGAACCGGACATCGAGGTTCTCCAGGCCAAAAGAGATGAGCTATCCGAGGCCTGGTTGCTGGCCCGCCGGCAGGTCCCCGACGTTGAGCGCCTGACCGATCGGCACGGCGCATTGGCTCGGCGGGTGAGCGTGCTGGAAGAGCAGGTGTACGGCGATGCCCGGCCCGCAGACGCCATGCAACCGGCTGACGTGGAGTCCCGACTGCTCGCTCGCGTGGCCATGCTGCGTCACCCGGGCGGGGCTGCATCAGGGATGGATGAGGCCGTCCCGCTCGTGCTCGACGACCCCTTTATCCGTCTCCACGGGGACCCGAAGTGGGCGGTCCTCGACCTCATCGAACGCCTGGGCAGCCAGGCCCAGGTCATCTATCTGACCAGCGACCCCGACGTCGTCGTCTGGGCCCGCCGGCGGGTGGCGGCCAGCGCCATCACCCTCCTCGAACCGACGAGCGAGCCGGCTCGCTAGGAGTTACACCGGCTGTGTCCGCCCGGCCGGCTCGTCTCTCAAATTGATCACGCCTTCGTAGGCGTCGGCAATCACGGCGGTGATCTCGTCGCCAATGAGCTCGTCGCGCGCCAGCAGCGCGTCTCGTAGTCCCTCCACGATGTGGCGGTGGGCGCCTAGCATCCGCGTCACCGAGGCCTTCGCCTCGTCGAGGATCCGCGTGACCGCCTCTTTGCCGTCGTCGGTGGCGAGGACTTTGGCGACGATGTTGGCCCCGCCGGGCGCGCTCATGGCGCTATACGAGATGAGCGAGCCGGCCATGCCGAGGGATCCGACCATCTCCGCGGCGGCGCTGGTGGCGGCGTGCAGATCGCCTGACACTCCGCTGCTCGTCTCGCCGAAGAAGAGCTCCTCGGCGACCAGACCGCCCATGGCGATCTCGATGAGTGCGGTGATCTCGGACTGCGACTTGAGGAAACGCTCCTCCGTGTCGGAGTGGGCGAGCAGGCCGAGGGCGTCCTTGCGCTTGATGATCGAGAGCACGTCGAGGCGCCGGCCCTTGCCGACCAGGTGGGCGACTGTGGCGTGGCCGGACTCGTGGGTGGCGATCGTGCGCCGCTCGGCCTCGGTGTAGGTCACCGGTTGGGCCAGGCCGATCTCTTCGGTCATCTTGGCGTTCTGCAGGTCGTCCCAGCTGAGCCGGTCGGCGCCCCGCCGCAACGCCCACACCAGCGCCTCGTCGAGGAGGTGCTCGAGCATCACCGGTGAGTAGCCGAGGGTCATCGCCGCCAGCGTTTCGCGCTTGGCCGGGTCGTCGAGGTCTGCTTCGTGCGCCTTCTTGCCCAGGTAGTAGTCGAGTATCTCGCGGCGGCCGGCCCGGCTGGGCAGACCGAAGTAGATCGCCCGGTCAAAGCGCCCCGGCCGCAGGAGAGCCGGATCCAGATCGGCGGCCCGGTTGGTGGCACCAATCACGAGGATGTTGGCCGGCGGCGCGGTCGGCTTGTTGAATTGCCGCTTGGTGGGTAGCCACCGGTTGAGACGGTCGACGAGCCAGCCACGGAAGCGGATCCCCGTCGGCGGCTGGTCAAACGACTGCAGTTGGATCAGCAGCTCGTTGACCACCCCGGCGATACCTTCCCGGCCGGTGGATCCGCCCATGCCGGTGCGGGATCCCCCGATGGCGTCGATCTCCTCGATGAAGCCGATGGCGCCACCCTCGGAGCGGGCTGCCTTACGCAGCGCCCGGAAGTAGTTGCGGATCTTGCGGTTGGTCTGGCCGTAGTACATCGACTGGAAGGCCGAAGAGGAGACGAAGAAGAAAGGCACGCCGGCCTCTTTGGCCATGGCCTTGGCGACGAACGTCTTGCCGGTGCCCGGCGGCCCTTCGAAGAGGACGGCTCGCCGGGGCGTGCCACCCATGCGCTCCTTGAACATCTTGTGGGCCAGGAACAGGTTGAGGGTCTTGACCACTTCCTCGACCACCACGCCGGCGCCCTTCACGTCGTCGAGGGAAACGTCGATCTCGCTGGACCGGTAGAGCACGTGAGGCGAGCGGCCGGCGCCGAGAATTGGAACGAGCATCGCCAGCGCCATGATGGTGATGAGTCCGATGGGCAGTAGGTAGGTTTTCAGGTCCGCCGGCATGGTGGGCAGACCGGGGGAAAGGGCATTGCCGCCGAGCGCGCCGTGCGGGCTGGCCATGGCCCGAACGACCGCCCAGACGGCCAGAGGGGCGAGCACGATCGCCACCCGCCGGATGCGCAGCAGCCGGCTGTGCTCCCGGGCCACGGCCACATCGACGGTCCCGTTTCGCAGGACAGAGTCCTGGCCAAGGGCTGAGAGCTCCATAGTGTCACGCTCCGCGTTCGTCATTCGTGCGTACAGTGGCACAGATAGAGGCGCTCCGCCAGGGTTGTCCGGCCATTTGTCCCCAGTTCGTCGGCACGCACGGCGTGGCCGGTTGGGCGGACAGGCGTCCGGCCTTCTGGCGGGCGGCCACCGGCCTCGGTCGGCAGTCGGCGACGGAATTGGTGGCCAGGGCAGCCAGATCCGTCGCCAACCTCGTCCCGACGAATCCCTTTCCCCACGGTCTGCCATCCGCCGGGGAGGGTCAGTTGGCCAATTGGTCGCTGGAACGAGGCCAAACTGCATACCGACCGGTGCCCTGCGGCACCCGCCTCGACCTAGGTACGCATCCCCCAGTAGGGCGTCCGGTCGGCGGGCAGCTTGTCACGGCTGGGGTTGGCCTGGTCGCGCTTGGAGACGACGGGTTCGGCGACGCCCCAGTCGGCGCCGATGGCGGGATCGTCCCAAGCCACGCCGAGCTCGTCTTCAGGGTTGTAGTAGTTGTCCACCAAGTAGGTGAGGGTCAGATCGGTGATGGCGCTGAACCCGTGGGCCACCCCCGGCGGCACGAACACCCCGCGGTTGTCCTCTTCTCCGATATCGAGGGCCAGGGTGGCCCCCTCGGTCGGCGAGCCCACCCGCAGGTCGTGGAGCACCACTCGGGCCGTGCCCCGCGGAACCGACCAGTAGTCAGCCTGGTGGAGGTGATAGTGCAGACCGACGACGGCGCCCGCCCGCTTGTCCGAGCGGTTGCCTTGCACCATCTCGCGCCCGTAAGGGAACCACGATCGGCGATAGGTCTCCGTGAACCTTCCCCGTTCGTCGCCGAAGCTGTCTGGCTCAACGATCACCACGTGGGCGATGACGTCGGACTGGATGACCTTGGGCACGAGCGCAGGCTAGTGGGGTAACCAGAAATCTAGTGGCGACGAGCCAAAACGACGAAGACGGCGCCCGCCACCACTCCGATGACCACGCCCGGCGCCGGCGCCCGGGTACCCGTCAAACCGACCAGGCAAGCGGCGACGAGGGCCACGTCGCGAACGAGTGTGGCAGGTCCGAGCGGGGCGGGGCTGGCCTCGCCGAAACAGCCGCACGGTGCCCGCTGTCCGGATACCAACCGGGCCGCCACCACCCCGGTGAACGCGCCGAGCACGGCCAGGGCGCCGAACACCGGCCACCGGCCTCCAGCCCCCGAGACGAGCAGCGCGCCAAGGACCAGCTCCGCCCACGGCACCGCCGGGACGACTGGCCGGGGCGCGCCGAACTGAGCCGCGGTCGCCTCCCACGCCGGCTGGCGCAGCTTGGCCACGCCGGCCAGTAGCAGAACGGTGCCCACCGCCACCCGGCAGGCGGCGGCCAGAACGGTCACGACTCGGTCACGACTCGAAGGTGCCGTACCCGCCGCGGTAGAAGAGGAGCGGCTTGGCCCCGGCCGGCGCGTGTTCCATCTCCACCACTCGGCCGACCACGATCAGATGATCACCGGCGTCGTGCTCAACCTCGACCCGGCAGTCGATCCAGGCCACCGAGTCGGCCAGCACGGGGGAACCGGTCGGGCCGGGCCGCCAGCCCACCCCTTTGAACTTGTCGGCCCCGGTTTGGGCGAAGACCCGGCAGAGATCCTCTTGGACCTCGGACAGGATGTTCGCGCAGAAGGCCTTGGCCGTCTGGATCCGGGGCCAGCTCGTGGACGACTTCGACGGGGCGAAGGCGACCAGCGGCGGCTCCAGCGACACGCTGAAGAACGACTGGCACGTCAGCCCCACCGGCTCCCCGTTCTCGATTCCGGTGATGATGGCGATGCCGGACGCGAAGTGCCCGAGGGTGGTGCGGAAGTGGGCGGCATCGATGTCGGGAGCAGCGGTCCGGGTGAGGTCGTCACTGTGGGCCATGTGGCCGGAGCCTAAGCGCAGGCGTCTACAGCGTGATGCGCAGTCCCTCATAGGCGGCAACGACATCGTCGAGACCGACGGCGGCGGCGTGCTCGCGGGCCTCGTCGAGCAGGCGGTCCATCTCCGCGTCGTCGTGGGCGGGATCGTGGTGGAAAAGGGCCAGCCGCCTGGCGCCCGCCTGCTTGGCCACCAACAACGCGTAGTCCACGGTGCAATGGCCCCAGTGGGACTTCACTTCGAACTCATCAGGCCGGTACTGCGCGTCGTGGATCAACAGGTCGACGCCGTCGCAGAGCTCGAGCACAGAGTCCGCCACCCGGTCCAGCAACGGCGGCGCCTGGTGGTCGCTGATGTAGGCGACGGACGCCCCGTCCCACTCGATGCGGTAGCCGACAGTCGGCCCGCAGTGAGGCACCGGCCGGACCCGGACCTTGGCGTTGCCGACCGACACGTCGTCGTCGGTCACGTCGTGGAAACGGATATCCCCGCGCAGATCGCTGAAGTGCACCGGAAAGTAGGGCGGCCGCATGAAGTTCCCGAACACGTCACCGAGCAGTCCCTCTTCCTGGGCCGGCCCATAGATGTCGAGGGTGGCCCCGACGCGGTCCGCCGGCGGGAAAAACGGCAGGCCCTGCACATGGTCCCAGTGGATGTGGGTGATCAGCGCCGTGCCCCGGAAGGTGCCGTCCAGCGGCTGGGTGGCCCCGAACGTCCGCAGACCCGTCCCCAGGTCACAGATGATCGGGGGCTCGCCGGGCATCTCGAGCGCGACGCAGGCAGTATTCCCCCCGTACCGGCGATTGGCCTCGCTCGGACAAGGACACGAACCCCGTACTCCGTAAAAGGTGACGTGCACGCTCTCCCCTCTCGACCGGAGGTTACCGCCACATAAGAACTTGTCATATTCATGCGACGGACGTCTCACGTACGGTCACCGGCAGAACGGTCGCCCGGAAGAGGTCGACACGCCGCTACTAACCTGATTGGGGTGGAAATCACAGAAGGAAGCATTCCCGCCAACGGGGTGAAGTTCACCTACCTGGAAACCGGTCCGCCGAACGGACCGCTGGCGCTGTGCCTGCACGGTTTTCCCGATTCGGCGTGGACCTGGCGCTACCTGCTTCCGGCCCTGGGCAACGCCGGCTTTCGGGCGGTGGCGCCGTTCATGCGGGGCTACGCACCGACCGAGGTGCCCGCCGACGGCCGCTACCAAAGCGGCGCGTTGGTGGCCGACGCCTGTGCTCTGCACGAGGCGCTCGACGGGGATGCGCGGGCCGTGATCGTCGGCCACGACTGGGGCGCGCTGGCCACCTACGGCGCGGCTGCCTTCGCCCCCGAACGCTGGCGCCGGGTGGTCGCATCGGCGGTGCCGCCGGCCGCCAGCCTGGCCAACGCCTTCTTCCGGTACGACCAGTTGCGGCGCAGCTGGTACATGTTCTTCTTTCAGAGCCCGCTCGCCGACATGGTCGTACCCATGGACGACCTGGCCTTCATCGACCGGCTGTGGGCGGACTGGTCGCCCGGCTACGACGCGTCCGATGATCTGCCGAGGGCCAAGGACTGCCTGCGGGACCCGGCCAACCTGGCCGCGGCCATCGGCTATTACCGGGCCACGCTCGGCACGGTCGCCCACGACCCGGCCCTGGCCGCCGAACAGGCGGCGACCTCTCTGCCGACTCCGCAGGCCACCCTTTACCTGCATGGAGACCAGGACGGCTGCATGGGAGCCGACCTCCTCGAACACGCCGGCGACGGCTTGGGCCCAGGATCAGAGGTCGCCGTCGTGGCCGGCACCGGTCACTTCCTGCACGTTGAGAAGCCGGACGAAGTCAACAAGCGGATCGTCGAATTCCTGACCCGATGAACGTACCGCCCGCCACCGAGGACGGATTCGTCGCCGTAGTCAAGCGGGACTGCCCGACGTGCGCGCTCGTGGCGCCGGTCCTCGCCCAGCTGCAGCAAGCCGGTCTCAAGCTCACCGTCTACTCCCAGGACGATCCGACCTTCCCGGCCGAGGTCCGCGACGTGGTCGACGACCGGGACCTCGATGTCTCCTATGGGCTCGACCTGACGACAGTGCCGACCCTTGTCAAAGTCGAAGGCGGGGTCGAGACGGCGCGCCTGGAGGGCTGGCTCCGGCCCGACTGGGAGAAGCTCACCGGCATCGCCAGCTTGGGCGACGGCCTGCCGGAATACCGGCCCGGTTGCGGATCGCTCACCCAGGACCCCGAGGTGGCCGACCGGCTGCTGGTTCGCCACGGAGCCGGCCGGCTGAGGTCCCGGCGGGTGGAGCTGGCCGCCCTCGAGGATGAGATGGAGGCCCTCTTCGACCGGGGCTGGACCGACGGGCTGCCGGTGGTGCCGCCGACCGAAGCGCGCGTGCTGCGGATGCTCGAAGGAACGAGCCGGCCCGCCGACGAGATGGTGGCGGTCATACCCCCCGACCTGGTGGAGTGCACGGTCGAAAAGGTCGCCGTCAACGCCGTGCTGGCCGGGTGCAAGCCCGAGTATCTGCCCGTCGTGCTGACCGCCGTCGAAGCGGCGTGCACGGAGGACTTCAACGCCCACGGCCTGCTGGCCACCACCTGGTTCTCCGGCCCGATGGTGATCGTCAACGGGCCCATCGCGGCGCGCATCGGGATGAACTCGGGGCTCAACGCCTTGGGCCAGGGGAACCGGGCCAACGCCAGCATCGGCCGGGCCCTCCAGCTCGTCATCCGCAACGTCGGCGGCGGCCGGCCGGGCGAGGTCGATCGGGCCACCCTTGGTCAGCCCGGGAAGTACACCTTCTGCTTCGCCGAGGACGAAGCCGGCTCTCCGTGGGAGTCGCTGTCCGTCGAGCGGGGTCTGCCGCCGGGCGCGTCGGCGGTCACCCTCTTCGCCGCCGGCGGCGTGCAGGGCGTGGCCGATCAGCTGTCCCGTACGCCCGAGTCGCTGGCCCGGACCTTCGCCGCCTGCCTGCGGGTGGTCGCCCATCCGAAGCTGCCGATCGCGTGGGATGCGGTGCTGGTGGTGTCACCGGAGCACGCCCGGGTGTTCCGGGAGGGGGGTTGGGGAAAGGGTCAGCTCCGGGCGGCGTTGGACGAACTCCTCCAGCTGCCGGGTGCCGAGCTGGTGCGCGGCGCCGGAGGGATCGCGGAGGGCATTGCGCTCTCGCTGGAAGGGGCCACGCTTCCCAAGTTCCGCCCGGGCGGTCTGCTCATCGTGCACGCTGGCGGTGGCGCGGGACTGTTCTCTGCCATCATCGGCGGG
>CAXMLU010000510.1:0-2598 GCA_964194255.1 uncultured bacterium | reverse complement strand
GGCTTGGTGACGGGCTTGGTGACCGGCTTGGTGACGGTGACGACCGGCTTCGATGAGGAAGCCCCCGCCGGCACTACAGCCATGGCGAGTGCGGTTCCGGTGAGGACGGCCGCAACGCTGAATCGCCGAAGGTTGATCTGCATGCTGTTGATCCCTTTCATGTTGTGCAGCCCGGCGACCGTTTGGAAGGACCAGAAGGCCAGTGGCTTGGCGAACGCCGGATTTTCCGACGCTGTTGCTCGTACTTGGCGTGGTCACGGTTCGTGTCACAAATGACCTGAAGAAAGTTGAAGAGGACCCTGGCTGGGCGACTTTGTGACGGAACCCCGTCCGTATGCATGCAGGGCCGTGAGTACAACCGAGCTGTTCACTTCGACGGATCTTGCAGGGGCCGGCTGGAACATGCAGCGTGGCTCGTCCGCGATCACCCTTTCCCCAACCGATCACCTCTCGCCGCATGTGCTGGTCTCCCGGTTCGGCGCGTCGTCGGTGAGTCCTTTCCTCCTGGGCCCGGACCGCGAGACGGTGGCCGTGGGCGAGGGGATCACGGGCTACCTGCGCCAGGGACGGTGGGCGGTCATGGCGACCGGGCCGGCCACCCCGGCCGGGACCGAGGCCGACACATTGGCGGCCCTTCTCGATCAGTTCGCCCAGCAGCGGCTCCGGCCTGTGTTCGCAGCGGTAGCCGACGCCGAGCTCTATGCCGGCCTCGGCTTGGTCACCAAGCCGGTGGCGGAAGACCCTATCGTCGATCTCACCGACTTCTCGCTGGCCGGCAAGCGCCGGGCGAGCATCCGCCACAGTGTCTCGTCGGCTCGCCGCGCCGGTCTCCGGGTCGTTCCCTGGTCGCCCGACCTCATTGACCGGTCGGCGGCGATGTCGGCGTCATGGCTGGGCGCCAAGCGCGGCGGCGAGATGGGATTCACGCTCGGGCGTTTCGACCCGCAGAGCTTCGCCTCTCTCGATTGCCGGGTGGCCCTCGACAGCGACGGACAGGTGGTGGCGCTGGTCACCTGGCACAGCTACGCCGACGGCCAGGGCCGAGTGCTCGATCTCATGCGGCGCAGCCCGGACGCGCCGAATCCGGCCATGGACTTCCTCATCGCCGAGAGCCTCATGCACTTCGCCGAAGCAGGTGTCAAGAAGGTCAGCCTGGGTTCGGTGCCTCTGTCGCACGGTCGCATGGCCGAGCGCGTGTATCCGACGAGGTCGCTGTGGCGCTACAAGGAGAAGTTCGCGCCGCGCTGGGAAGTGCGACACATGGCCGCTCCGTCTCGCCGCCACTTCCCCGGAGCGATGCTGGCCATCGCCAAGGCCTACTGCCCCGATGGCCTGCTGCGCGGGCTTCGCCGCAATGGCTAGCCGTATCGCGCTCCTCCGCCGAGCGCACCCTCCCATCATCACGGTGGGCCTCATCGCCGCCGTTCTCTCGACCGCATGGCGGGCAGGGGTGTGCCACGGCCAACTCCCGTTGATGAGCGCCTTCCGCTACGGCTTCAGCGGTCGGGGTCTTCTGGTCGGGCACTGGTCGTCGGTGGCCACCAGTCAGTTCTTGACGCGTGACCCGTTCATGGCCGTGTCGATCTGTATGTCGTTGGCCTTCATGCTGGGTGGCTTCGAGATGATGGCGGGTTCGCGGCGGGCCGCCTTGGTAGCGATCGTGTGTGGCGCAGCCGGACCGCTGGTGGTGGGTGGATCGCTGGCACTCGGATCGGCGTTGGGCGTGTCCTTCGCGGGGCGAACGTTGTCCACCCTGGACTACGGCGCGTCGGCGATCACCGCCGGCGGAGGCGGTGCCCTGATCGGCTTGCTCAATCGGCGTTGGCTGACCCGCCTGGCCATCGTCTTCGTGCTCGGCGGTCTGATCGTCCACCATCAGATGGCGGACTGGGAGCATCCGGTCAGCTTTGCGATCGGCTACGGGCTGAGCCGATGGCTCGGCCGAGCTCCGGCGAGACTGCCGCATCCGGCCAAGCGGCGATGGCTGAAGGTAGCCGGAGCCCTCACGGCCCTGGGTGTGGGCGCCTCCGCAGTGGCGGGCGTGGCCGTGGCCTCGGCCGCCGTCAAGGTCCACCCCCAGAACGCCATGCCCACCCTCGTCGCCCACGCCGCGCCCGTCCCGCCATCGGCGACCCATCTTTCCTCAACGGTCACAGTGCCCAAGCCGGTGTCCTCGCCGAACCCGCCGCCGCCGGCGCCGGCGTCGGTGCCGCTGTCTCCCGCCACGCTCGTCGAGGTCCACTACCCGACGCCGTCGCTGGGGGGAACCCGGCGAGCGATCATCCTGTTGCCGGCCGGTTATGCCGAACATACGGACATCAACTATCCCGTCATCGAGATGCTCCACGGCGATCCGGGCGGCCCCGAGGATGTCATCACCGGCCTCAACCTCCCCGATCTGGTCGCCCACACCACCGACATCGGTCCGTTCATCGCCATCGCTCCCGATGGGCATGGACCCGTCGTCGAGGTGGGCGACTGGGCTGACACCTCCCGCCAGAAGCTGGGCGCGGCGGTGGCGGACGACCTGCGCCACTGGGCCGACACCACATTGCGCACCAACGGCCACTGGAACGTGATGGGACTGTCCTCCGGCGG
>CAXMLU010000509.1:0-1706 GCA_964194255.1 uncultured bacterium | reverse complement strand
GGCGAGACGGGCGAGACGGGCGAGAAGCCGCTGACCGGCAAGACAGCTAACCTGACCGTTCGGTCAAGTTCCCGAGAACGCGAGGTGCGGTTGCATGGGCGAGCAGGTCTCCCTGGAGGCGTTCGAGGAGGAAGCGCTCGAGTTCCTTCACACTCATTCCGAGCTCCGGGTGGAGGAGAAGCGGGCGTGGGGGGGAGGGATCGGATCGGGCCAGCCTCTTCGCCGAGAAGTCGCGGGAGGAGGAGCGGGCCGAGCTCGACACGGCCAAGGCGTGGCGGCAGAAGGTCTTCGATGCCGGCTTCGGATGGATCACGGGCCCGGCCCGCTATGGCGGGCGCGAGCTGCCGGTCACCTACGAGCGACGCTGGCACGCGCTCGAGTCGCAGTACCGCACTCCCCCGGGCACGCCGTTTGGCATCGGTCTCGGCATGGTGGCGCCGACCATCCTGGCCCATGCCACCGAACCGGTACGGGAGCGGTACCTCCGCAGTCTCTACCGGGGCGACATCATCGCCTGCCAGCTCTTCAGCGAGCCGGGGGCCGGCTCCGACCTCGCCGGGCTCCAGACCAAAGCCGACCGGGACGGCGACGAGTGGGTGGTGACCGGGCAGAAGGTCTGGACCTCCGGGGCGCAGTACAGCGACATCGGCGAGATCATCTGCCGCACAGATCCCAACGCCCCCAAGCACAAGGGACTCACCGGTTTCGTCGTCGATATGCATGCGCCCGGCGTCGAGGTTCGACCGTTGCGACAGATGACGGGCGGCGCCTCGTTCAATGAGGTCTTCTTCACCGAGGTTCGGGTTCCCGATGACCATCGCCTCGGGGATGTGAACGAAGGATGGACCGTGGCCCTCACCACGCTGATGAACGAGCGGGCGTCGATCGGCGGAGGCGGCGGCTCGGCCATGGGCGGTACGCAACGCCTCATCGACATGGTGCGCCACTTCGGCAAGGATCAGGACCCGCTGACCCGCCAGGCGCTGGCCGACATCTACATCCACGGCGAGGTGGCCAAGCTGAACAACCAGCGCGTCATGGACTCGCTCAAGGCCGGTCAGCTGCCGCCCCCGGTGATGTCGACCGCCAAGCTGTCGATGACCATGAACATGCAGCGACTGTCTGAGTTCGTGGCCAACGTCCTCGGACCGCGCATCACGGCCGACAACGGCGAATGGGGCACCTTCACGTGGTCGGAATTCGTCTGCGGGGTGCCGGGCATGCGGGTGGCCGGTGGCACCGACGAGGTGATGCGCAACATCATCGGCGAGCGGGTGCTCGGCCTGCCGAAGGAGCCCCCCGTGGAAGCCCGATAGGGGAAAGGGCATCGCCGCAGCGAACGTGGAAGAATCCTCATCCATGCGATCGATGACTTGGCGGACGGGAGCCGTGCTCCTGGTGGTGTTGGCGGCAGGGTGCGGAAGTAGCAAGGCCAAGGTGAGCAGTGCGCTGCCGACCACCGCTCCCCCTGGGACGAGCGCGGGATCCACCACGACTGCCGCGGCCGGCTCGGGGTCCATCGCGGCGGCGCAGCAGGACGCGGCCGCTATTGCGCAGCTCCCTGCGGCCATCAAGTCGAAGGGCTCCCTGACCGTCGCCCTTGATGCCTCCTACGCCCCTGACGAGTTCATAGACACCGACGGGAAAACGGTCATCGGCATGGATGCCGACATGATCACCGCCATCGGCCAGGTGCTCGGTCTGTC
>CAXMLU010000508.1:0-3127 GCA_964194255.1 uncultured bacterium | reverse complement strand
TTCGACGAGCAGGCCAACATCGCCTGGGCCCGCGCGCTGGAAGAAGCCGGCGTGCACGTCGTCTACGGCCTCGTTGGATTGAAGACCCATTCGAAGACGGCGCTGGTGGTGCGGCAGGAGGACGATGGCATCCGCCGCTACTGCCATGTGGGCACCGGCAATTACAACCCGTCCACGGCGCGCAACTACGAAGACGTCGGGGTGCTCTCAGCCGACCCGGAGTTGGGGGCTGATCTCACCGATCTGTTCAACTTCCTGACGGGGTACAGCCGCCAAGTGTCGTACCGGCGGTTGTTGCTGGCGCCCGCGTCGTTGCGGAACCGGATCGTCGAACTAATCGAGCGGGAGGGATCACAGCCCGCCGGCACCGGCCGGATCATCATGAAGATGAACAGCCTGGTCGATCAGCAGATCATCGATGCGTTGTACGCGGCTTCCCAGGCCGGGGTGCGCGTCGACCTGATCGTGCGGAGCATCTGTTGCCTGCGCCCGGGCGTGCCCGAGAAGTCGGAGAACATCCGCGTCCGCTCCATCGTGGGCCGCTATCTCGAACACTCTCGGATCTTCTATTTCGGTGCGGGCGGAGAGAGCCGCGGTGAGTACTACATCGGGTCGGCGGACATGATGCCCCGCAACCTCGACCGGCGGATCGAGGCGGTCATCCCCGTCATAGCCGACGACCTCCAGACCCGGCTACAGGAGATCCTGGCGGTGGATCTGGCCGATGACGTGTTGGCGTGGGAGCTCGACCGCGAAGGGCGCTGGCACAAGGTCCCTACCAAGGTCGGAGTCAACGCCCATCACCGGCTCCAGGACCTGGCCCTCGAACGAGCCAGACGGCGTCGCGAGCCGGATCCCCTGAAGCCGTTGGCGCGGGCGTAATGGCCGGGTCGCGGTCGGGGACGCGGGAGCGCGAGGCCAAGCTGTCGGCGTGGGCCGGCTTCACCCTCCCGGACATGAACGGTGTGCTCGAGGACGTGGTCGCCTGTCCCATTCCCGACGCCAACCTGACCGCCGTCTACTGGGATACACGGGACCTGCGCTTGGTCCGCTCCGGTCTCAGCCTGCGCCACCGCGTCGGCACGGGTGAATCGGGTTGGACGGTGAAGCTGCCCGAGGGATCGGATGGACCCGCGCTCGTCCGCCGTGAGCTCAGTTTCGATGGTCCAGCCAACGCCGTGCCCGCGGCCGCGTTGGCGGTGGTCCGCGCTCACGTGCGGAAGGAGGCGCTCGTCCCCGCCTCGCGCCTGGTGACCAAGCGGCGCCGGGTGGAGCTCCGCGATGCCGAGGGCATCAAGGTGGCCGAGATCGACGACGACGAAGTGTCGGTGTTCGAAGGCCGCCGCCTGGCCGCCCGGTTCCGAGAGGTGGAAGTCGAACTAACCGACGATGCGCCCGAAGCTCTGCTCGGCGCCGTCATCGGCCGACTCCGGTTCGCTGGCGCAGGACAGGCTGACCCGGTACCCAAGATCGTGCGGGCCATCGGGGCGCGCGCCCTCGAGCCGCCGCCCGCCGCCGTCCCGCCATCGCTCCTCCGCCCGGATGCGTCGGCCGCCGACGTGATTCGGGCCGCCATCGCCGCCAGCGTCAGCCGGCTGGTCCGCCACGATCCCGGCGTGCGCCTCGGCGACGATCCCGAGGACGTCCATCAGGCGCGGGTCGCCACCCGCCGGCTTCGCTCGGATCTGCGCACGTTTCGTCGCTTGCTCGACGAGGAGTGGGTGGTCGGCCTGCGAGACGAGCTGGGATGGATCGCCGCCGAGCTCGGCTCGGTGCGCGACGCCGACGTGCTCGACGAGCGGCTCCGGCGGCAGGCGGCCGACTTGCCCGAGCAGGACGCTCGGGGGGCAGCGGCGCTGCTCCGCCGGCTGGCGGCGGAACGGGCGGCGGCGCGGACGCGACTGTTGGGGGGTCTGGACAGCGCGCGGTATGTGGAACTGCTGGACAAGCTGGTGGATGCCGCCGAGCAGCCCCGCACCCTGCCGGAAGCCGATGTGCCGGCCATCGACGCCCTTCCCGAACTTGTCCGCCGGCCGTGGAAGCATCTGGCGTCGGCCGTGGATGCCCTTCCCAAGGAACCCCCCGACGACAGCCTCCACGAGGTCCGCATCCTGGCCAAACGCTGTCGCTACGCGGCGGAAGCGGCCGCGCCGATCATCGGTCGCCCGGCCACCCGGCTGGCGGAGGTGGTGGCGGCCGTCCAGACCGTGCTCGGCGACTTTCACGACGCCATCGTGGCCGAGCAGTGGCTTCGGACCGCCGCTCCCGGCAATACGGAGAAAGCCCTGGTGGCCGGCGAGCTGATCGCCTGGGAGCGCCAGGAGGCGGCCAACTCCCGCAAGGAGTGGAAGGCGGCCTGGAAAGCCGCCTCGGCCAACAAGCTCCGGGCCTGGTTGGGATAGGTGGGGGCGGTCGGCCGCTCCGTCGCCCAGTGGTCGCCGAGTGCTCGACAAGGGATCATGTGACGGCCATGGATTCGCCACCCGGGAGGCGTAGCGTTTCTCTCACCACACGCCTGGCTTCCGGGGCGACGGGCCACGGGTTCCCCCTCACTTCGCCCGTGACCCGTTGCCCTGGATGGGGCGTGCGGCGTGGCTGAAGCCCCGGTCCGCGCCGCGGGCGGAGTGGTGTGGCGCAAGACCCCGGAGGGCGATGTGGATGTCCTGCTCGTCCACCGCCCGAAATATGGCGACTGGACGCTGCCTAAGGGCAAAGCCGACCCGAATGAGACCGACGAAGACTGCGCGCTTCGAGAGGTCCGGGAGGAGACGGGTCTGCGCTGCCGGATGGGACCCGAGCTTCCCTCGTCGTCCTATCGGGACCGGTTCGACCGGCCCAAAGTGGTGCGGTACTGGGCCATGCAGCCGCTGGAGGGTTGGTTCGCGCCCAGCGACGAGGTGGATGCGGTGGAGTGGGTCCGGCGCGAGCAGGTGGCCGACCGCCTCACGTACGAGCGGGATCGGCCGGTGGTCGCCGCCCTGGAGGTTGAGGAGAGCTAGGTGCGCCACTTCCTCGGACACCAACTGGCGACCAATCAGTGCGGCGCACCAATTGGTCGCCAGTTCCCGCGCCCAAGGCCAGCTCGTGGCCGCTCATCTCCCGCCGCCGCCGCCGCCGCCGCCGCCGG
>CAXMLU010000507.1:0-3302 GCA_964194255.1 uncultured bacterium | reverse complement strand
AAGCACGTCAAGCCGATCGCCGGCACCGACAGCTGCCAAGCGGCACACATGGGCTACTTCATCTCGGGGCGCATGAAGATCGTCATGGACGACGGCCAAGAAGCTGAGTTCGGACCCGGCGACTTCATGGTGTGCCCGGCCGGACACGACGCCTGGATCGTCGGTGACGAGCCGTGTGTCGTCATCGACTGGCAGGGCTTCGCCGACTACGCGAAGCGCTCCTGACCCCATGGCATCAACGAAAGGAGCCCCAATGCGCCTCTCAATCTCTAAGCTGGTCACCGGGTTCGCGGTGCTCGCGTTCGCATCGGGGGTGGCTGGTCCGGCGTCGGCATCCGACGGTCGCCGCGGCAGCCCCGTGATCCGGTTCAGCAACGACTCCGCTGTCGCCGGAGCCGATGCGTCGCTCACCCGCAGTGACGAGGGGATGTCGATGAGGCTGAGGACGTCGGAGCTCACCCCCGGCCACACCGTCACGGTGTTCTGGGTGATTTTCAACAACCCTCAGGCCTGCAGCCACCCTCACCTCCCGTACCGATGCGGTCCAGGCGACCTGCCCCCGCTCGGCGGTGACGGCTCCGCGCAACCATCGGTCGTATTCGCGGCCGACAAAACCGTCGGTCGAGCAGGCACGGCCACCTTTGGGGCTCACCTCGACGTCGGCGACACCGAAGACGCGCTGTTTGGTCCCGGTCTCACCTCCCCGCAGGCGGCCGACATCCACCTCGTCGTGTGCGACGGCACCCAGTTCTCGTCGTCCTGCGCAGTGCAGTTCGCCGTCTTCGAGGCGTAGAGCAGTGGAAACCGTCACCGTTGCCGCCGTGCAGGCGACCCCCGTGTTCTTGGACCGCAACGCCACAATCGCCAAGGCCTGCGAGCTCATTGCCAAGGCCGCGGCCGAAGGCGCCGGTCTGGTGGTGTTCCCCGAGGCGTTCGTGCCCGGCTACCCGGACTGGGTGTGGCGCGCCAAGCCCTGGGACGACCAGGAGTGGTACTCCCGGTTCCTCGACCAAGCGGTGACCGTTCCCTCCGACGCCACCGACCGGCTCGGCGAGGCCGCCCACCTCGCCGAGGCGTGGGTGGCGATCGGCATCAACGAACTCGACACCGCCAGCCGCACCATCTTCAACTCGCTCCTCTACCTAGCTCCCGACGGCACCCTCGCCGGCTGCCACCGCAAACTGATCCCCACTGGCGGAGAGCGCACCGTGTGGGGGACCGGTGACGGGTCCACCCTCAGCGTGTTCGACACGTCATTCGGCCGCCTCGGCGGGCTGCTGTGCTGGGAGAACTACATGCCCCTCGCCCGCGCCGCCATGTACGCGCAACGAATCGACGTCTACCTTGCCCCCACCTGGGACAACGCCGACTCGTGGGTCGCGACACTCCGCCACATCGCCAGAGAAGGCCGCGTCTTCGTGATCGGCACCAACTCCTGCATCCGCGGCACGGACATCCCCGCCGATCTTCCCGGCCGCGACGATCTGTACCACGGCGACGACGACTGGCTCTCACGAGGCAACACGACCATCGTCGGCCCCGACGGCGGGATCATCGCCGGCCCCCTCAGCGAGAGCGAAGGCATCCTCTACGCCGACATCGACGTCGCGATCGCCCACCGGTCCCGCCGCGAGTTCGACCCCGTCGGCCACTACGCCCGCCCCGACGTCTTCCAGCTTCAAGTCGACACGCGACCAAAGAACGGCGTCAACTTCTCGCCGGCTCAACCGTGAACCAAATCGTGGGCCATGCGCCGGTGGCGGTTTGCTCTGATCAGAGGTCGGGCGGGCTGGCCATCTTCAGACTGCGAAGCAGGCCCCTAGCAGTCCGAAGGAGGATGGGATCGATGGGAGCGACGAAGCGGAAGCAGGCTCGAGCTCATGCGAACGCGTTTCACTGAGCTCGTCGGGTGCAGCCAGCCGGTACAGCTCGCCGCGATGGGTGGTGGCGTCGGCGGTCCCGAGCTGGCTGCCGCCGTGCGAGATGCCGGCGGGCTAGGAATGGTGTGCTTGGGCGAGCCCGTCCCGGCCGCGTGCGGCACGAACCTCGTCGTGCCCTTCGTGGAGTCAACCGCGGTGATCGCAGACGCCGCCAGTTGCAGCGGCATCATCGAGTTCTTCTACGGGCAACCCGACGCCACCTTCGTTGCATGCGCCCACGAGTCGAGCGCGGTGGTGGGTTGGCAGGTCGGCTCGGGCGCCGAGGCAGCCGCCGCCGCGGCCGCCGGATGCGACTATGTCGTCGCCCAAGGAAGCGAGGCGGGCGGCCACGTGCGCGGCCACGACCCCCTCGACGTCGTGCTCCCGGACGTGCTCACCCGGGTCGACCTCCCGGTCGTCGCGGCCGGCGGGATCGCCACACCTCAACGAGTTGCAGCGCTCCTTGCCTCGGGTGCCGACGCCGTTCGCGTGGGCACCCAATTCCTCGCCTGCCCCGAGTCCCGAGCGCACCCGGACTACGTCGCCAGCCTTCTCGCCGCCACAGGCGAGGACACGGTCCTCACCGGCTGGTTCGACCTCGGGTGGCCAAACGCTCCTCACCGCGTCCTGCGATCCGCACTCGACGCCGCCCGACGATCAGGCTGGCGCGCAACACATCCTCCCTCCCGCAGTGTCGCGCGACCGGCGGCCGACATGGCTCAGTACGCGGGCACCGGCGTCGGCTACGTCACCCGAATCGAGCCCGCTGCCGACGTTCTCCGCCACCTCGTGAGCCACCTCCCGGACCACGAGCAACCAGACCGGTGATGAAAGAAACAGACCTGGGTCAGCCGACCCGCCGCAATGGTCGACCTGGCGGGAAGCGCCCGCAGTCGTGCTACACCGGCCCCATCTCCGTGTGGGGTGCCATTACCCGGTCGCGCCTGGGACGAGCATGTTTGCGACGGCCGGCGAGGGTCACGGTGCCAGGTGTCGGGCGGCGATCAGGTGGACCTGATCGATAACGTCCGCAGCCCCCACCGACCCTGGGAGGCGTTGCGGCGTGGTCCTGTCCATCGTCTATCTACTAACTCGACGGGTCCTAAAGTGCGAGGTTGGATCAACTATTACGGAGCCTTCTACCGCTCCGAGTTGTACCCCATTGCGGCGCGCATCGATGAGCATCTTGTTCGATGGGCAATGCAGAAGTTCAAACGACTGCGAGGCAACCCAACCCGAGCGTGGACATGGCTCGACGCTGCTCGACAGCGACAGCCCGCCCTCTTTGCTCACTGGTATCTCCTCGCTTCACCCACACGCCGGACTGTGGGAGCCGTATGACGGGAGACTGTCACGTACGGTTCTGAGAGAGCGGGAGGGGGA
>CAXMLU010000506.1:0-5678 GCA_964194255.1 uncultured bacterium | reverse complement strand
GAACCGGAACCCGGCGAACTCCGAACGACCAACGAACGGGCGGGACCGGAGCGAGGACATCTGCCCAGCCTGCCCGACGGCGCCCTCGCTACGTCAATGCAACAGGGTCTACAAATGGTGACCAGCATCCCCTTTGTCTCCTCCCGTGCTCGTGCTACGAGGGGTCTATAGATGTCCGATGTGCTCCCAACGCAACAGTGCCGCCCGACCCGAGAAAAGCAGTGACGAGCGGTTCTGAGGATCTGATCGTCGACGCGGCTGGCTCTGCCAGTGATGTGGCGACAGACGGGTGCTTCGGGCGGGGAACGGCGTCGGGTGGTGGCACGGACTACGCCGCCGCCCTCGCATTCCTACACTTCGCGGCGTGAGCGGTGCTCGTGACGTCTCCTCGATGACGGGCCTCACGGGCGCTTTCTTTCGAGAGGGCGATTGCTGGACGGTGGGGTTCGAGGGTGTCATCGTCCGGCTGACGGACAGCAGGGGTTTGCAGCTGCTTAGCGGTCTGCTCGCGGCTCCCGGTCGAGACATCCACGCGCTCGATCTCACGTCGACCGGCGCAGGCATGCTCGGGGGCGAAGGCGACGCCGGGCCCATCCTCGACGGTGCCGCGAAGGCGGCGTACCGACGCCGACTGCTGGACCTGCGCGCTGAGGTGGATGAGGCCGAGGAGTTCGCCGACCTCGAACGAGCCGCGCGTGCTCAAGCGGAGGTCGATGCACTCGTCGAGCAGCTGTCGGCGGCGGTGGGGCTCGGCGGCCGCGACCGACTCGCGGCAGCCAGGGGCGAGCGGGCCCGGGTTCGGGCTACACGAGCCATCCGGTCGGCGCTCGGTCGCGTCACGGCAGCGCTTCCCGCCCTGGGAGCTCACCTCGAGGGCACCATCCACACGGGCACATACTGCGCCTATCGTCCGGATCCCCGGTTTCCCGTGCGCTGGCAGACTGAGCCACCTCTTCTGAACGACGGGGATGCGGGCCTGGCGTTCCCACCGAGGTTGCGCGCGGAGGCTGACCTCCTGCCCCCGTTCGTGGGACGCGGTGAGGAGTCGCAGCTGTTGGTTGACCGGTGGCGCGCGTCGATGTCGGAAGGGGCCCAACTGGTTCTGGTCAGTGGCGAACCGGGGATCGGCAAGACCCGTTTGGCCGCCGAGGTCTCGCTCGTGGCCAAGGGTGAGGGAGCCCAGGTCCTGTACGGCCGCTGCGATCAGGAGCTGGCGTTCGGCTACGACCCTTTCGGCCAGGCGCTCGGGCCGCTCGTTGACTGGTTGCCCCACGACGTCGTGCGAGCACACGTCGAGCCGCTGGCGAGGTTGGGGCCAACCTTCGAGCAGCGTCTGCAACGCTGGTGGCCGCTCGCGTCGGGGCGTGGTGATGTCGACCGCTACCAGGTGTTCGTCGCCGTGGAGGCGGTCCTCGCTGGCGCGACGACCGCCGGTCCGGTGGTGCTCGTGCTTGACGATCTCCATTGTGCCGATCTCCCGAGCCTGCAACTGCTCCGATACCTCGCCCGGGCCGAGGACGTGGGGGCGCTGACGATCATTGCCGTATACCGCGACACCGACACCCGACGCGGCGATCCGTTGGTGGGCGCACTTGCTGGCCTCCGACGTGAGCCTGGCATCACCCGCTGCCGACTCGAGGGTTTGGGGCGAATCGAGGTCGAGGCGCTGCTTGTCGCGGGCGGCGTCGACGCCGCTGACGCGGACGAGGTCCACGCCGCCACGGCGGGCAATCCGTTGTTCGTGAAGGAGATCTCTTCCGGCGGTGGGACAGCTCTTCATCGGCTGCCTGAGGGAATTCGCGAGTCGGTCGAGGAACGAGTCGGTCGGCTCTCGGGTCGGGCGGGCCAGGTGCTCGTCGTCGCGTCCGTGGCCGGGGCGGAGTTCGACCTGGTCGCGCTCCAGCGGGCCGCCTCGGTTGACGAGGAGGAGTTGTTGCTGGCCGTCGAGGAGGCGAACGCCGCCGGACTCATCATGGCTCTCCCGGACGCCGCCGATCGCTATGCGTGGGTCCATGCGGTTGTGCGGGCTGGCGTCTATGAAGGCATCGAAGCCGCCCGTCGCATCCGCCTCCATGCGCGCGTCAGCGGCGTATTGCAGGAGTTGTTCCCGCACGACCACCGCGCCATCGCGCATCACCTGGTGCTCGCCGCGCCCCTGGTCGATACGGCCCAAACTGTCAACGAGTGCTACGCGACCGCCGCCGAAGCGTTCGACAGCGGAGCGTTCGAAGAGACCTCGCGGTGGGGGCGAGCGGCGCTCGCGGTCCTCGACTCGAACTCCTCACGGGACGACCGACGGCGCGCCGAGATCCTCGTAGCGGTCGGCGAAGCAGAGATCCGCAGCGGGCGACCCGAGGTAGGGAAGGTCGCCGTGCGCGAGGCGGCCGACGTCGCCGCGGAGAGCGGCGTGACGGACGTCATCGTCCGCGCCGCACTGGCGTTCGGGAGCCTGTCGGTGGCGACGACACCCGAGGAGGTGGACGAACCGGTGCGCTTCATCCGGCGGGCTCTTGCGGCAATCGGCAGCGACGACGATCGCGCCCGGGTCGCCCTTCTCTGCGCGCTCGCGCGTTGGCGAGCGTTCGTCTCAACGAGGAACGAACGACACGCGCTCGAGCGAGACGCGCTCAGTGTCGCCCGACGGACCGGCGATCCGGCCTTGATTGCCGACGCGCTCGTGGCCGCCCTCTACACCCGATCCGGTCCCCTCGACGTCGCCGCGCAGATGACTTTCAGTACCGAGCTCTACGACCTTGCCATCGGTCTTCGGGACCCCGAAACCCAGGCTGTAGCGCTGCTGTACCGCGCTTTCGCACTGCTCCACCTCGGAGACCATGCCGCCGCTGGCGAGGCCGAGGATCGCTTCGCCACCCTCACTCGCGAGCTCCACCGGCCGTTCTTCGACATCTACCGCATCACCATCGCCGGGCGGCGCGCCTGTGTCACCGGCGACTACTCCGAAGCTTTACGTCTCGCCGCGAGCATGGAGGACGCCGCCCGGCGCGCCGGCTGGGACGTCAACGTGCCAACCGACATGCAACGCGACCTGTTGTGGGCGTGCTGGTTCGTCCAAGGCCGATTCCACGAGTTGGCCACGTTGCCAACCCCGCGCAGCGATGGCCGGTGGGGCATCATGCGGTCCGCTTGGGAGGCGGCGACTGCGGTGGGAGTCCATCGGTGGGACGACGCCCGGCAGGCGCTGTCGCGCTCAGACGAAGCTGGGTTCGCCGCGCTCGCCGACGACGGGCAC
This sequence comes from uncultured bacterium, assembly GCA_964194255.1. GTDB lineage: Bacteria > Actinomycetota > Acidimicrobiia > Acidimicrobiales > CAXMLU01 > CAXMLU01. The sequence continues at coordinate 2,428 of CAXMLU010000506.1, read as the reverse complement.
TGGTCGACCACGGTCCCCATGCTGGCGCTGGCGTGCTCGATCCTGAGCGACGACGAGCGGGCTCAACGGCTCTACGAATCGGTACTGCCCTTCGCTGCCCTCGACTGCACCGCCGAACTGGCCGCCTTCAACGGGGCTGCCTCTCATCACCTCGGCATGCTCGCCGCCACCTTCGGGGCGACCGAGGTCGCCGTGGACCATCTCGAGGAAGCCCTCGAACACCACGAGCTCATCGGCGCCGCATCCTGGGCCACCCAGACGCGCTTCGAACTGGCCGCGGCGCTACGTCAAAGACGGAGACGGGGCGACGTTGCACGCGCCCGGACGCTGAGCGACACGGCGCAGACAGCAGCGACCGTGCTGGGCATCGTTCCTCGTTCCCAACTCACCGGCTCGCAATAGGTGTACGCCCGTAACCGTTGGAGTTACGCCCCCCAGGTGCAGGCCTCGCGCCAACCAGGAGGAGTCAAGCGATGTCCAACAAAGCCAACCGGGATCTCGTCCAACGGATCTACAACGAGCTCCACAACCACAAGAACCTCTCCGTCGCCGACGACACGGTCGCCGCCGACGTCCGGTACCGAGCGTCAGGTGCTCCCGAGGTGCACGGCTTGGCGGCGTTCAAGGAATCCGTCGCCGCTGACCTCATCGGCTTCCCCGATCAGCACATCACCCTAGAAGACATAGTCGCCGACGGCGACCTCGTGGCAAGTCGCTGGACCTACCGCGGCACGCACCGAGGCGACTACTTCGGGATCGCGCCGACCGAGAAGTCGGTGGTCATCACCTTCATCTCAATAGACCGCGTCGTCGACGGCAAGGTCACCGACATCTCAACGGTGTGGGACAACCTCGACATCATGCAGCAGCTAGGACTCGTGCCGGACACGGCAGGAATGTCATGAACCGGACCACAGCCACCCGGGCCCTCGGCGCCATTGCCGCCATGGCAACCCTGATCATCGGCGGCGCACTGCCCGCCGGAGCCAGTTCGACCTCCACGCCGTTCTCCGCCACCTACACCTCGGGCCCGGACACCGTCACGTCGCTGCGCTGCGCGCCGCACGGCGTTGCCGCGGTTTGCCACGGCAAGGCGTTCGGCGTCGCCACGTACTCCGGCGACTGGGACGGGACTTCTACCTATACCTACCGCTACGTCGTGGACCCCCGCGGGACGTACCACGTCGACGTCAGCGAGGAGTTCACGGGACGCGTCACCGGGTGCGGGGCGGGCTCGTTCTTCGTGCGCACCCACGAGACGATCGACGCGCTAGGAAACGCCACCTCCACCTTCACGGTGATCGGCAACGGGGGAAGCGGTGAACTCGCCGGCATGACCGCACACGGAGTCGGCGTCGCCACCTACCTCGCCGATGGCACCGGTTCGGGAAGCATCACAGGGACGAGCCGTTGCAGAAGGTGACCATGGCGGCCAAGCCACCGCGTCGAGGTCGCGCAGTAATAGTCCCCCCATAGCGATCCAAAAAGACCGCGTCGAGGTCGTCGACCCCCAAGTACAGATGGTCGGGCATCGGCTCAAACCAGCCGCGACCCTCTCGCCCGATTTTCGTCCAACGCAACAGTGCCCCCCGGACTCGTTAAGGTCCGATACCGGGTCGGCGATCCCGCGAGTGCGCGGAAGCTGCGCAGGAGCCACCATGGTCATATGTCAACCGAGGCGATCGCCCGCCTAAAGGACCTCGTCGAGGCCTTCAACGCTCACGATCTCGACTGGATCATGGACTTCTTCGCCGAAGACTGTGTCCTTGAAGTCCCACGGGGACCAGACCCATGGGGTACCCGATTCTCCGGCCGGCAGGCTGTACGTGAAGGTCTTGCCGGCCGTTTTCGAGGCCTGCCTGATGTCCACTATGCCGATGACGAGCACTGGGCATGTGGGAACCACGCTGTTTCTAAGTGGCTCCTGACGGGGACGATAGGCGACGGTCATCGGGTTGCGGTCCGAGGGTGTGACCTCTTCGACTTCGACGCGAACGGGAAGGTGGTGCGGAAAGACTCGTATTGGAAGATCGTCGAGGACCACAGCTCCTAAGAACCCCTCTCGCTTGGCTCTACAGCTCAGCCACCCACGATCGTCCCGAGCCGAATCGGCAGGGATGTGTCGGAAACCGACGGCGACCGTCAACCGATCGGGATCACCCATTATGTGTGGGGCGACCTTGGACCATGGTGCGCAGGAATGCCAGCTACGTGACAGGGGTGTTGCGGCCCGGTCGGAGGTATCAACCCGTGCCGTATCGCTCAGCGTCCCGCGAAGCGATATGGCCTTGCAGGATCCGGTCATGGCCCGATTCAGTATCGGGTTGGTTCGGATTACGTGCCCCAGAATGCTCGCCAATGGCGGAGAACTGAGCGCCCTCGAAGTGATGGCATGAAGGAGCGATTGCCTCGCTCTTGCTGAGGCGGG
>CAXMLU010000505.1:0-5573 GCA_964194255.1 uncultured bacterium | reverse complement strand
GCGCGAGACGCTGCTGCCGTTGCTGCTCTTCCCCGTCGTGGCGCCCGTCCTGCTGGCCGCCACGCGCGCCTGCGAAGCCGCCCTCGGGATCGGCATCGACGACGGCTGGCGCTGGGTCCAGCTGCTTGGCGTATTCGCCGTCATCTACGTGGCCATGGGTCTGCTCGCGTACGGCCCCCTCCTGGAGGAGGCGTGAGCACGTCGCCCGGCACCGCGTCGCGGTCGACCCGGGTGCTCGGGCTGCTGGCCCTGGTCTCACTCGGGACAACGGTCGTGGCCGGGCTTTCTCTGCCCCAGACCCGTGAGCAGCACGCCTACTCACGCCTCATCGCCATCCATCCGCCCATCGCGTGGGCTGCCTACCTCGCTCTCGGTGTGACCGGCATCGCCAGCGCGCTGTACCTCTGGCCGCGCACGCGCTCGCGGTCGTGGGATCTGATCTCCGGGTCGTCGGCCGAGATCGGCACCGTCTTTCTGGCTCTTACCCTCGTGACCGGCTCCATCTGGGGGCGACCCACGTGGGGGGTGTGGTGGGTCTGGGACGCCCGCCTGACGCTCACCGCACTGCTCCTGGCCTTGTCCCTCGGCTACCTCGCGCTGAGACGGGTGCCGGCCGCGGCCGGGATCCGAGCGCAGCGCTCCGCCATCGCCGCCCTGTTGATGCTCGCGGTCGTCCCCATCGACCATTTTGCCGTCGACTGGTGGCGGACGCTGCACCAGGACTCATCGTTTGAGCGAGCCAAGAGCAATCTGGACGGGACGTTCATCGCTGCCATGCTTCTCGGCTTCGCCGCCATGACGCTCGTGTACGCCTGGCTGCTCGTCCACCGCTACCGCCTGGAGCAGTTGGAGGAACGGCTGGAGACCGAAGGCCTCGAACTGGCCCTGGCCGAGCGGCGGGCCGAAGCCAACATGACCAACGCCGGCGGTGCCACCTAGATGGGCTACGTCTACGCCGGCTACGGGATCACGTTGGTCACCCTCGGGCTGTACTCGGTCCGGGTGGTGCGCCGAGGCCGCCTGCTGTCGCGTTCACTCCCGCCGAAAGAGAAGACGTGGCAATAGTTCCGTCCGCGTTTCCGTCCGCGGTTCCCCCGGCGCCGCGGGTGCGGGCCCGGGCATCGTTGGCCACTCGGCGGCGGGCCCTGATCGCGACGGCGGTCATCGTCGCCGCCCTCGGCTGGTTGCTCTGGCAAGGGCTCGGGAACGCCACCGTGTTCTTCAAGACGGCCGACGAAGCGGCCTCGCAACGAACCAAGCTCGGCGAGCACCGCTTCCGGATCGAGGGGACGGTCGTCGCCGGCTCTGTTCATCAGGTCGGCAATAGCGTGAACTTCGCCATCGAGAACAACGGCTCGACCGTGCCGATCGTCAACTCGACCTCGCCTCCTGAGCTGTTCCGCGAGGGGATACCCGTCGTGCTGGAGGGCCACTTCACCGGCACGGGGCCGGCGTTCCTGTCGGATCGGATCATCGTCAAGCACACCGAGTCGTACCGGGCCCGGAACCCCCAGCGGGTCAAGGACTACCCGCCCCCAAGCAGCCAGCCGTGAACCACATCATCGGCTATAGCGCCGTGCTCCTCGGCTTCCTTTCCGCGGTCCTCGGCGCGCTGACGCTGGCGGTGGGACTGGTGCGGCGCCAGCCGGCCGCATTGCGCGGTGGACGTTCCTACGTCTGGCTCACGGCCGCGGCGGCGGTGGTCGCCGTCGGCGTGATGGAGCGAGCGCTGCTCACCAATGACTTCTCGCTGAAGTTCGTGGTCGGCAACGACAGTCTCGGCACGCCCACGCTGTTCAAGGTAACCGCGCTGTGGTCGGCGCTCGAAGGGTCCATCCTGCTGTGGACCCTGATCCTGACCGGCTATCTGGTGGCGATGGCCGTCCGGTTCCGCGATCGCGTCACCGACCCCCTCGTCGGTTGGGCGACGTTGACCGCCTTCGCGGTCGCCGCCTTCTTCTTCGGCCTGATGTTGACGGTGGCCAATCCGTTCTCCACTTCGTCCGTGCTGGCGAGTGACGGCAGTGGACCGAATCCGCTGTTGCAGAACCATCCGCTGGTCGCCTTCCACCCGCCGATGCTGTACCTCGGCTATGTCGGCTTCACCGTGCCGTTCGCGTTCGCCATCGCCGCTCTGGTGACGGGCCGGGTGGGCGAAGGCTGGCTGGTCGAGACGCGGCGATGGACGTTGTTCGCGTGGGGCTTCCTGACCATCGGCATCGTGCTCGGCGCGTGGTGGAGCTATGAGGTCCTGGGGTGGGGCGGGTTCTGGGCGTGGGACCCGGTGGAGAACGCATCGTTCCTGCCCTGGCTGACCGCCACCGCCTATCTGCACTCGGTGATGGTGCAGGAACGGCGGGGCATGCTGCGGGTCTGGAACCTGTCGCTGCTGGTCGCCACATTCTCGTTGACGATCCTGGGGACCTTCTTCACTCGGAGCGGAGTGCTCGACTCGGTCCACTCGTTCAGCACGTCCCCGCTCGGACCCGTGCTTCTCGGATTCTTCGGGGTGGTCGTCGCCGTCGGTGTCGGTCTCATCGGCTGGCGCGGGGACCGTCTCCGCTCGCCGGGCTCGATCGACTCACCGATCTCACGCGAGGGTGCGTTCCTGGCCAACAACCTCCTGTTCGCGGCGTTCGCCTTCATCGTTCTGCTCGGCACTGTCTTCCCGTTGATCGCTGAAGCGGTATCGGGCAATCGCCTGTCCGTGGGCCGTCCCTACTTCGATCGTATGACCGCGCCAGTGGGGTTCGCCCTGCTGTTCCTGATGGCCATCGCGCCCGTCCTTCCCTGGCGCAAAGCTTCCGGCGAGCTTTTGCGATCCCGGCTGCAATGGCCGGCATGGTTCGCGGCCGGGGTCCTTGTCGCGGCGGTGGCCGCCGGGGTGCGCGGTCCCGTGATTCTCGGCGCCTTCGGTCTTGGCGCGTTCGCGGCGGGCGCGGCCGGCCGCCAGCTCGTCCTCGCCTTTCGCCGGCAGGGTTGGCGAGGCCTGGCCGGCCGAGCCAACGGCGGCATGATCGTGCACCTCGGCGTGGTGGTCATCGCGGTGGCGTTCGCGTCGAGTCACAGCTTCGGCCACCGGGCCGAGTTCCGCCTTGCTCCCGGGCAGTCGGCTCGGCTGGCCGGTCACCGGGTGACCTACCTCAGCTCGTCCACGGTCAAGCATTCCAACCGGACGTCCATCGAGGCTCGAGTGCGCGTGGACGGCGGCCGGGTGTTTACCCCCGCCATCAGTCAGTACCCGAACTCCACGGAGGGGATCGGGACTCCGTCTGTGCATCCCGGGCTGCGCGAGGACGTGTACCTGACCCTCGTCAGCGCGCCAAAGAGTCCGGGTGACTCCGCCGTTGTCGGCGTCATCGTCCAGCCGTTGGTGTCGTGGCTGTGGATCGGCGGGGCCATCATGGCGGTGGGCACGACGTTGGCCGCCTGGCCGGGGCGCCGCCGCCGTCAGCCCCTCGAGCCGGCGTCGGCTCCCGTTCCGGGCGTCGGTTTACGTCAGCCCGCCTCGTCCGTGCGCGAACCCGTGGGCATCGCCTTCGATGGGACTGCCTTCGATGGGACGAGCCCGTGAGCGACATGTCGCCGGTCTTTGCTGGCGCCGCCCCGCCGCGCCCGCGTCGGCGGCACACGTCGCTGTGGGCGGCCGCCGCCGTAGGCTTCGTCGTGGCACTGCTCGTGGCCGTGCTCGCCACCAGTCAGTCAGCGTCGTCGGTCGAGGGCGGAAGCCCGCTCATCGGCAAGCCCGCCCCCGCCGTAGCCGGCCCGGACACCACCGGCCGCCAGGTCTCGCTCCGCGACTTCCGCGGTCACTTCGTCCTCGTCAACTTCTTCGCCACCTGGTGCGTTCCGTGCCAGCGGGAGCAGCCCGATCTGGTGCAATTCAGCCAGCGCCACGCCACGAGCGGCGATGTCGCTCTCCTCGGCGTGATCTACCAGGACGACCCTGCGCTGGTCGCGAAGTTCTTCGCCAAACAGGGCGGGAGTTGGCCGGTGATCAAGGCGGACCGGGCCAAGCTGGACTTCGGGACGACGGGCGTGCCCGAGACGTTCCTGATCGACCCCAACGGCATCGTGCTCAAGCGCTTGACCGGGCAGGTCAGCGACGCCGGCCTTGAGCAGCTGGTGCGCGCGGCCGAGTCGCTCCGCGCGTGAGTCTCCGCCGCTGGTTGCCGTGGCTGGCCCTGGCCGTCGTGCTGGTCGGCGTGCTGGCGGTCGGCCGGAGCGGCGGCCACGGGGCGACCAGTCTCGATGGCCGCACCCGTCGCATCGCCGCCGACATCCGCTGTCCGACCTGTTCCGGCCAATCGGCGGCCGACTCCGACGCGCCCACCTCGCAGGAGATCCGCGCCCTTATCCGCGAGCGCCTCCAGCAGCGTCAGAGCACCGCGCAGATCAAGGCCTACCTGGTCAGCAAGTACGGGCCGCGCATCCTGCTGCGGCCGGCGACGCACGGCGTGAGTCTGATCGTGTGGGTGCTGCCGGTGGTGGCGGTGGCTGCGGCCGCAGCCGGACTGGGCTTCACGTTCCGGCGCCGCCGGTCCCGGCCTTCGTTGCACGCATCGGACGATGACCGGCGGCTCGTCGAGCAGGCGTTGGGGAGGTGAAAGGGGTGGTTGAGCGCGAGCTTTCCGGGGTGACGGAGCCGGCGGAGCTCGAAGAGGAACGCGACTTCCTGCTCCGCTCGATACGCGACCTCGACGCCGAGCGAGCGGCCGGCGACATTGACGAGGCCGACTACCAGTCGCTCCGCGACGACTACACGGCTCGGGCCGCGGCGGTGCTCCGCGTGCTGTCCGCTCCAGCTCCTCCTGTCTCGGAGTTGGTCGTGAGCGGAGGCGGCGCCTCGACCAGAGGCCGGCTGATCGGGGCGGCGATCGGCTCGTTGGCGGTCGCTGGATTGGCGGCGTGGCTCATCGTGGCCAACACCAGCCATCGCCAGTTCGGTCAGGCGCTCACCGGTTCGATCGCATCACTGCCGGCGGTGGCGGGCCGTGACTCGCGGCTGGACCAAGCCCAGAAACTGTTCGTGCAGGGCAAGCCCGCCGATGCCATCCGTCTGTACGACGCCGTGCTGAAGGATGCCCCCAAACAGCCGGAGGCGCTGGCGTACAAGGGATGGATGCTGCGGCTCGCGGGTCTCTCGGACCTCGGGCTGAAATCACTGGATGCGGCCGAGGCAGCCGCACCCAGCTATCCGGACGCCCATTTCTTCCGCGGCGTCATCTTGTTGGAGGACAAGGGCGACGCCGCAGGGGCGGTCAGGGAGATCCGATTCTTCCTGGCATCGAACCCACCTCCGGACGCCATCCCCCGAGCCGAGGCGGAGTTGCAACAGGCCCTCCGAGCCGGCGGCCCGTCCGTCGCCACGACCGTCGATCCCCGGCTCAATCCTCAGATCAGCTCTAACTTCGGTTCCACGCCGACCACTACCGCCGGTCCCTGACCGCGCTCGGCGGCGTCGTCGGACCGCGGCCGAACTGGTGCAGATTGGTACGGCGGGGCACCGGCGGATGCGCCCTCAGGCTGGCGAAGATTTCTAGATGCGGTGGGTGACCTGGTCTCTGTCTCTT
>CAXMLU010000504.1:0-3398 GCA_964194255.1 uncultured bacterium | reverse complement strand
AAGTCGGCCAAATTCCGGCTCGAGCGGGTCAGGGCCCGCTGCACATCGGCCGCCGTGCTGGTGTCCACGAGGGCGCGCAAGCCGTGGAGATCGGTGGCCAGCAGGTCGGCTGCCGCCGTCCCTGCGGGCACGCCGTCCGGGCGTGAATGCAGCGCGATGGGTACGGCCGTCACGGCTGCGCGCTCTCTATCCGGACACAGGTGAGAAACCCCGTTGCGTCGACAACGGATTGTCGACGCAACGTGGCGCCTAACCTCGCCCCCCGCCACCTCTCCGGGGACACAAAAAGCGCCGTGTTACGTCGACAACTGGCTGTCGATGCAATGCGGTTTTTTCTCTGTGTGCCTGGTACATAGCCCGGTGCGGGACGGCGCATCATGCCAGGAAGCCGGTCAGCGGGGATGATGCCTCCGCCGATCGCTGGACGGCAGCCAGGCCGGCCAGGTATCCGGCCCGGCCGGCTTCGACGGCCAGGCGGAAGGCAGCCCCCATTGCCGGCGGGTCCCCGGCGGTACCGATGGCGGTGTTGACCAGCACTGCGTCGGCGCCGAGTTCCATCGCTTCAGCGGCCTGGCTGGGTGCCCCGATCCCGGCATCGACGACGACCGGCACGAGCGCCTGCTCGACGATGATCTCCAATGCGGCCCGGGTTCGCAGCCCCTGGTTGGAGCCGATCCACGAGCCGAGCGGCATCACCGTGGCACACCCCACCTCCTCCAGCCGCTTGCACAGCACGGGGTCGGCGTTGACGTAGGGCAGCACCGTGAATCCCTCGGCGCAGAGAATCTCGGCTGCCTTGAGCGTCTCCACCCCATCGGGGAGGAGGTAGCGGGGATCCGGCGTCACCTCGAGCTTGATCCACTCCGGCAGCCCGGCCGACCGGGCCAGGCGGGCCAGCCGGACGGCCTCATCGGCGTCGTTGGCGCCGCTGGTGTTCGTCAGCAAGAGCACCCCCTCAGCGGGAATGGCGTCGAGGATGTCCTCCGAGGCGGAGAGATCGACCCGTCGCAGGGCGACGGTGACCATCTCGGTGCCGCATGCGGCAATGGTGTCGGTCAGGGCGCGATTCGACGGAAACTTCCCGGTGCCGAGGAACAACCGGGACGAAAACGTCCTACCGGCGATCACCAACGGGTCGTTTGTGGCCATGAGCGCTCCCTGGTCCGCATTGTCGAACCGGTCTTGTGAGGGTCGAGGGCCGATCGTGCCCTCCTCTCAGCCCGACGCACCGAGCTCCCCTGCGACGACCGATAGCTTACCGCTGTGCGCTACTGGTCTGTAGCCGAAGCCCGCGATTACCTTCCGCGCGTGAGGGAGCTGATCACCGCCATCCATGAGGCGGTCGGCGTGGCGACCCGAGCGCACGGCAACGGGCACGGAGGGTCGAACTCCGACGTCGACACCGCCGAAGCGCTCGAAGAGCTGGCAGAAGGCGACATCGTGCTGCGGGACCCGGAACGTGGACTCATCGACTTCCATGCCCAAGGGCCCGACGGCGTCGTCTACCTCCTGTGCTGGCAGCTCGGCGAGGACGACCTGGCCTGGTGGCATCTCCCGGAGGAAGGATTTGCCGGTCGCAAGCGGCTGCCGAGGAGCGAGAGCGGAGCGTGAGTACCCGCAAGTTGATCATCGCCGCCCTGCTGTGCGGGCTGGTCATCCTGATCGCCTTCGCCGTGCAGGTCAGCCTGGTCGCAAACCGCTGACGCGTAGGTAGGCTGACCGTGGAACCGAGGAGGTGGTCCTCACGGCTGAGGCCCAGCAGTACGACGTCGTCATCATCGGGGGCGGGCCCGGTGGGTACGCGGCTGCCCTCTACGGGGGAAACGCTGGCCTGAATGTCGCCATGGTGGAGAAGGAGAAGGTCGGAGGCACCTGCCTTCACCGAGGCTGCATTCCGGCCAAGGAGTTCCTGGAAACGGCCAACGTGCTGCGCACCGTCGCCGGAGCCAAGGAGTTCGGAATCCAATCCGAGCAACCGTCCGTTGACTTCTCCGTAAGCCAGGCCCGCAAGCAGAAGGTGGTCGACACGCTCTGGAAGGGTCTGCAGGGTCTGCTCAAGCGGCGCAAGGTGACGACCTACATCGGAACGGGCAGCCTTGGCCCGGACCACACCGTGGCGGTGACCGGTCCCGACGGTGCCCACACGCTGCTGACCGGACGCCATGTCATCCTGGCGTCGGGTTCGGTCCCCCGCACCATCCCCGGTTTCGATGTCGATGGTCGGTATGTGCTGACCTCGGACGAGGTGCTGGCCCTCGACCGTCTACCGGCGAGCGCCGTCGTCATCGGCGGCGGCGCCATCGGGTGCGAATTCGCGTCGATGATGAGCGATCTCGGCACCCAGGTGACTGTGCTCGAGGCCCTGCCGAAGATGCTTCCCGGTTGCGACAAGGACGTCGTGGACGTGGTGGCGCGGAGCTTCAAGAAGCGCGGCATAGAGGTTCGCACCGGTGTCAACGTGACCGGCCACACGCCCAACGACAAGGGCACAACCGTGCATTTCGGCGAGGGTGAGCACGTCGATGTGGACCTGGTGGTGGTATCGGTGGGCCGCCGCCCGCTCTCCGACGGGCTCCTCTTGCCGGGCACCAAGGTCGAGGTCGACCAACGAGGATTCGTGGTCATCGACGATCACCAGCGCACGGGCGAAGCCGGCGTCTATGCGGTTGGCGACCTGGTGGCCACCCCCGCCCTCGCTCACGTTGGTTTCGCCGAAGCCATCGTGGTCATCAAGGACATCCTGGGCGAGCCGGTCGTGCCGGTGGACTACGGCAAGGTGCCCTGGTGCATCTACTGCCATCCTGAAGTGGCCTTCGCCGGAATGTCGGAGGAAGTTGCGGTCGAAGCCGGTCTTGACGTGGTGGTGAAGAAGGACCCGTTCGTCGGCAACGGTCGGGCCCTCATCCTGGGCGACCCCGAGGGAATGGTGAAGGTCATCGCCGAGAAAGGCCCGGATGGCGGTGTTGCCCGGATCCTGGGGGTCCATATGGTCGGGCCGTGGGTCACCGAGCTGTTGGGCCAGGGGTACCTCGCCGTGAACTGGGAGGCGACGCCGGCCGAAGTGGGCCAGTACATCCAGCCGCATCCCACTCTTTCCGAGGTCTTCGGCGAGACGGTGCTGGCACTCGCGGGGAGGGGGTTGCACGCCTGATGGGTGATATCACCATGCCGCAGCTCGGGGAGACCGTCACCGAGGGCACCATCACCAAGTGGCACAAGGCCGTCGGCGACCAGGTGAAGGAGGACGAGGTCCTCTTCGAGGTCTCGACCGACAAGGTCGACTCCGAAGTGCCTTCGCCGTCGTCCGGCTACGTCGCGGAGATCCTCGTGCAGGAAGGCGAGACGGTGGACGTGGGCGCCAAGCTCGCCGTGATCACCGAGGAGCCCCCTGCGGCGGG
>CAXMLU010000503.1:0-15374 GCA_964194255.1 uncultured bacterium | reverse complement strand
CAGTATCTCGAGGAGGCCGATCGGCTGGCGGACAACATCATCGTCATCGACGGTGGCCGAGTCATCGCCGAAGGCACCCCAACCGAACTCAAGGCGCGCCTCGGGAGCACGGTGATCGAGGTCGGTTTCGGCGATGAGCGGGCCGCTTCCCGTGCCTCGGGCGTGATCGCCGCGTTCGGAGTGCGCTCTCCACGACAGACCGGCCGCGTCGTGCAGCTCGAAGTCGTTGATGGCGCGCGCACTCTCGTACAAGCGCTCAGGGCGCTCGACGGAGATGGTCTCGATCCTCTCGAGATCTCCGTGCGCGAGCCCAGCCTCGACGACGTTTTCCTCGCCCTCACCGGCCGGCCTGCCGAGGCCGACGAGACCGACAGCCTGTCCATCGACGATTCCAACCGAGGTGCCGCATGACCACGATCGCCTACGCAAGAGACGCAATCGATGCCATCCCGCAAGTTCGGCCCAGCCGCCTGCGCCGGGCCGCGGCTGACACGCTGGCCGTGACCGGCCGGAACCTGCGCGGCTACCTGCGAACGCCGCAACTGCTGGTGTTCTCGAGCATCCAGCCGATCATCTTCGTCCTCCTCTTCCGCTACGTCTTCGGTGGAGCGATCCACGTTCCCGGCGTTCGGTACGTTGACTACCTCATGCCCGGAATCTTCGCCCAGACCGTCGTCTTCGGCGCGATGACGACCGCCATTGGGCTCTCCACCGATCTGCACAGTGGTCTTCTCGAGCGGTTCCGGTCGCTTCCGATCGCCCGCTCGGCAGCGCTCGCCGCCCGCACTACCGCAGATCTGCTGCGCAACGTCTTCGTGGTCGCGCTCATGTGCGTGGTCGGCTACGCGGTCGGTTGGCGCGTCCAGACCGATGTCCTCTCGTTCGCGGGTGCGATACTGCTCATGCTCGCATTCGGATACGCGATGTCATGGATCTTCGCGACGATCGGGCTGATCGCCCGCGACGCGGAAGCCGCGCAGGCCGCGTCCTTCCCGATCCTCGCGCCGCTGATCTTCGCGTCGTCTGCCTTCGTGCCAGTCTCATCGATGCCCAGCTGGTTGCGAGGCTTTGCGACCAATCAGCCGGTCTCCGCCGTGATTACCGCCGTACGGGGCCTGACGCTCGGGGGAGCAACCACGTCGAACGTGCTCATCGCGGTCGCGTGGTGCGTCGGGATCGTCGCCGTGGCTGCTCCCTTTGCCGTGCGGCGCTTCCGGCGGGCCGTCTGACGCTGCCGCCGGTTCCTCGGCCCTAGGTCGGCCCAGATCTGGTAGGGCCTCAGCAGCCGACGCCGGTCAGCCAGGCGAGGACGTCGTCGGCTACGTGCTCCCAACCGGGCTCCTCGAGGATCCAATGACCGTGCCCCTCGTACACGTGAGCCTCGACGCCGTAGTGGCGAGCCGTCTTCTTGAGCAGTCGGCCCGAAACGATCCGGTCCTCGGTTCCGCCGGCGACGAAGACCGGCACACGGACGCTGGCGGACTTGACCCGAATCGCGCCGAGCATCATCGATCGGTACACCTTCCCTGACTCGTGGGTGAGGTGGGCGTGGATGCTCGGCCGGTCGGCCTCCGGAACCTGGTTGAGGGCAAGCACGGAGCAAGCGTCGTTGCCCACGAGAAATGGCCGGCCGCTCATGATCCTCGGCATGTTCGGTACGAACCGCGGCAGCGCGACGGCCTGCGCGGTCAGCGTCGCCGGCGGCGCCGACGCCAGCAGCGCGATGGCGCGGGCTCGGCCCCGTTCGGCGAGGCGTTGGGCCACCAGCCCCCCGAGGCTGTGGCCGACCAGGACGGGTAGGTCGCCCAGCGCGTCGATCACCGCCAGCGTGTCCTCAACGTAGGCATCGAACGTGACGCCGGCGGCTCGCTCCGGCCCAACGCCCAAGCGGCCTCGACGAGCGACTGCGACACTGGGATAGCCAGCCTCGCTGAAGTGCCGTACCCACCCGCGGAAGCAAGCGTGGTCGGCGAAGGCCCCGTGGAGGAACAACGCCGTCGGCGCGCCTCGGCGCGCCTGCTCAGGTCGGCCGACGGTGGCCGGGAAGCCGGCAACAGTGGTCTCTTCCAACGCCGTCCCCGCCTTCAGATCCTTGGTCATGTCGCCCTCCTCGGTGTCTCTGCCATGTTGTAAACCTACTTGCCTATATTGTCAACCATCTTTTCAATCTGTCAGACTCGACCATGCCGACGTTCCGGGAGCTGACACCCGAGGAGCTGCGTTCACATCGCGAGACCGTCTTGCTTCGCCTTCTGATCCGTACATCCCAGGCGGAGACCAGCGAACTCACCGATCGTCTGCACGCGGTTGGACACAGATCCGTGCAATCGAGCTATATCGGGTTGCTCGCCAACGTCGATACCGAGGGCACACGGGTCGTGACCATCGCCCGTCGCACCGGCAATAGCCGCCAGGCCGTGAGCCAACTGATCAATGCGATCGAGTCCGCCGGATACCTCGAGCGCAGTCCCGACCCTGCCGACGGCCGCGCCGTCCTCGTGCGGCACACGCCGGCTGGACGCAACCTGCTCGCCGACGCGCTGGAGATGATGGCCGACATCGAGGCGGGTTACGAGCGCGTCATCGGTCCCTCCCGAATGCGCGCGCTCAAGAAGGCGCTGTCCGACATCGCCCTCGCCGCCGATCCGGGGAGCACGCTCGGAAGGTGGTGAACTGGCGACCCATTGATGCGTCGCACGCACTGATGGTCAGCCAGTTGGTTGGCCGGGCGGGGCCGAGAGGGCAAGCGGCCGGGAGGGCGAGCGGCGAACTGGTCAACAATTCGTACGTCTCACGGCCTGATTCTCGACCGGTTCAGTTCGCGGGCCCGGACGCAGCGCATTGTGACGAACTGGGTGGCGATTGTGGTCCTGGGAAGTGCACGAATCGCCTACCAGTTCGCCACGACACTCGCGGCGGTTAGCGTCGCGGTCAACAACCGCACGAAGGGGGCGAACCCATGAGCCAGTCGGTTGAACGGGATGGGCTCAGGCTGGTGTACGACACCGCAGGTGACGGCGAGCCGGCCCTTGTCTTCGTCCACGGGTGGTCCTGCAATCGCTCGTACTTCGAGCCGCAGTTCGAACACTTCGCACGACGGCACACCGTCGTCACGGTCGATCTGCGCGGTCACGGCGACAGCAGTCAGCCCGAGCCGGGCCTGGGCGTCTACGACGTCGATACGTTCGCTGACGACGTGCTCGCCGTCTGCGGCGAGTTGGATCGGCCCGTCGTCGTCGGCCACAGCCTCGGCGGCCTGATCGCATTGGCCTGCGCAGCACGCACCGGCGCCGTTCGGGCCGCGGTCATGGTCGATCCCGCGCCAATCGCGAACGCCGCCGTCAAAGCCTTCCTCGGCCAGGCGGCAGAAACGATCGCGGCCGACGATGACGGGTCGTGGCGGACGGCGTTCGTGAGCGGGATGTTCCTACCCACCGATACGGCCCGACGAGACGAGATCATCGGCGGGATGGCTGCCCGTCCCCCAGCAATCGCGGCGGCATCGCTCCGAGCTATCGCCGAGTTCGATGGCGTCGCCGCGCTCGCCGCCGTGGCCGTGCCCTTGCTGTCAATCGGCTCGGCGGCGCCGACCGACGCGGCAGCCAGTCTGCTGGATGCCTGCCCGACGATGACCATTGGCCAGACGGTGGGGTCAGGACACTTCAACCATCTCGAGGTCCCCGACCAGGTCAACCACATGATCGAACGGTTCCTCACCACGAACCGCATGTAGGCCCGATCGATCCTCACTCCGCCCGCAGCAGAAGGGCAGTCGGGGTGGGGGCGGCGAGCCGCCCGGGGACGGCGGCCACGATATTCGCGAGCACGAGCGCACTGGCGGCGATCTGTCGCACGCCCCGGCCGGTGGCCAGGGTGGCCAGCCGGTGTACATGCGGTGTGCTACCACCACGGCGCCCGCAATCTCAGCCGGCTGTCAACCTGATCGGCGGTTGGAGCGTCAGTCTGGGTGATGATAGCGGCGGTGCCGGGCACGACAGGTGAGGAAGAGACGCCCACCCAGGCGACTTCTCTACACGATCTCTACCGTGAGCACCACAGCTCCCTTGTCCGGCTGGCGTCGCTACTGCTTCGTGACCGCGCCGAAGCGGAGGAGACGGTGCAGGATGCGTTCGTCAAAGCGTATGTCGGATGGGACCGGCTGCGTGATCCGGCCCGGGCTCTCCCCTACCTGCGCAGCGCGGTGCTCAACGGCGCCCGGTCCAGGATGCGCCACCTGCGCGTAGTAGATCGAACGATTCCTTCCCCGCCCGGACCCGCCCGTTCGCCAGAAGCCGCCGCAATCGACAAGGACGACCAGCGCCAGATGATCGAGGCGTTGCGGCGCCTCCCGCGCCGCCAGGCCGAGTGCCTCGCCCTGCGCTATTACCTCGATCTTTCTGAAGCCGAGATCGCCGCCACCCTCGGTATCTCCACCGGCTCGGTCAAGACCCACGTGCATCGGGGCCTGGCCGCGTTGGCCACCCGTCTGGAGCCCATCTCATGACCTTGAACGAACGCGAGCGCGAGATCGAGGCTCGACTGCGGCGGGCCATGGCCGGCCACGCGGCCTCCCTACCGGAGCCGCCGGACCGCTGGTCCGAGATCGAGACACAGGTGACGAAGGGCCGTGGCCATCGACTGCGTCACCCTCGCCGGAACACGCTGGCCGCCCTCAGTCTGGTCGCGGCCATCACGATCACCGTGGCGTCGGTCGTGGTGCTGCGCGGTACGGCGATCCGGCGGTTGGTGACGACGCCCGCCACCACGCCGAGCGGACCGAGCGCGCTAGCTTCAACCTCCACCCTGCCGACCTCCACGTCCCCTTCACCGACGTCGACGTCGCCGCTCGTACCCGCTCTTCCGGTGGGCTTGCAGCCCGTGTTTCCGTTCCTCTCGGGCGACGGGGTCCGGGCTTGGCAGGACAGCTACCGCACCGGCGGCCAACAGCCATGGCATCTTGATGCCGGCCAGACCGCCTTAGCGTTCACCGACGGCTACTTGGGCTTCAAGGACATCAACCTGGTCGTGAGGGAGAGCACAGCCCCCGAGGAAGCCCATGTCGCGGTCGGGTATACAACCGCACCCGGTAGGACGGGCACCGCCGCCGTCATCCACCTGGTGAGGTTCGGATCGGGAGCCGACGCCCCGTGGGAAGTCGTCGGCACCGACGACACGGGCGGTCTCACGCTGACGACACCGGGATATGGATCCACCGTGACCTCACCGGTCGCCGTCCGGGGCGAGATCTCCGGCGTCGACGAGAACATCCGGGTCCAGGTCCGCCAGCTCTCGAAGGGCACCATCGTGGGCGAGGCCTGCTGCCATCCCGCCGGCGGGACGAACACGCCGTGGACCGTGACGGTCGCCTTCCAGGGCGTGACCGACCACGTGCTGACGATCGTGGCGAGCACCGGTGGGCACCTGCTCCCGGTTGAACGGTTCGCCATCACCGCCGTCCGGGTCTGACGGGAGCCGCGCCGAGAGCGCCGCCATGGCCACGAGCGCCACGAGCGCCACGAGCGTCTGTGGGGTACAACGTGGGCATGGCGGCCCACCGCATGCAGATCGACTTCAACTCGTCGGATCGCTCGAGCCTCGGGGTCGAGATGGAGCTGGCCCTGGTGGATAAGGAGACCAGGGAACTAAAGAGCGGAGCCATCGAGATCCTCACCGAGATGGGCGCCGACCACCCGGGCGGCGAGCACCCCAAGGCGAAGCATGAACTGCTCCAGTCGACGGTGGAGATCATCACCGGCATCTGCTCCACCGCCGCGGAGGCTCGCCAGGATCTGGCCACCACGCTGGCCGAGCTCCAACCCCAGGCCGAGGAACGCAATCTCGATCTCATCTGCGCGGGGACCCATCCCTTCTCGGACTGGGCCAAACAGGAGATCAGCCCCAAGGAGCGTTACCACCGGCTGGTCGATCTCTACCAGTGGCCGGCCCGGCGATTACAGATCTTCGGGATCCACGTGCACGTCGGTGTGCGCTCGCCGGCCAAAGCCATCTCGATCGGCAACGCGCTGTGTGCGTACATCCCGCATTTCCTGGCGTTGTCGGCGTCGAGCCCATATTGGGTCGGCGAGGACACGGGTATGGCGTCGGTCCGCTCCAAGGTATTCGAGGCCCTGCCGACCGCCGGGCTTCCCTATGAGCTCGCCGGTTGGCCGGAATTCGAGGAGTTCATGGGGACGCTTATTGCCGCCAAGGCCATCACCTCGATCCGCGAAGTGTGGTGGGACATCCGGCCTCACCCGGGTTTCGGCACCATCGAGCTACGCATCTGCGACGGCATCCCGACCCTCCAGGAGGTAAGCGCGATCGCCTCTCTGACCCAGTGCCTGGTGGAGTGGCTGGACCGGCTGGTTGACCGCGGCTACACCTTGCCGACCCCGCGCACGTGGGTCACCCGAGAGAACAAGTGGCGAGCGGCCCGGTGGGGCCTCGACGCCGAGATCATCGTCGACGACGGCAACCGCCTCCAGCCCGTCCAGTCGGCAATCCGGGAGCTCATTGGAGAGCTGACCCCCGTCGCCAACCGGCTGGGGTGCCCGGACGAACTCGCCGGATGTCTGAAGATCCTCGATCACGGCGCCAGCTATGCCCGCCAGCGCGAGGTCATGCGCCGCGGGGGTCGGCTCCTCGACGTGGTCGAGCAACTGGTCGAGGAGCTGCGCACAGACCAGCCCTCCAACATATTCGCATCCGACCCTTTCCCCGGCTGACCGGCTAATCGAGCCGGGTTCGCTCGTCACGGGTCCAGGCGGCGAGCAGTCCTCGGAAGTGGCCGATGAAGTGGCCGTGCTCGTGGCTGGGAAAATTCGAGCGCACCGTGTTGACCAGCAGGCCGTCAAACTCGTCGCTCTCGATGTACTCGAGCATGATGCTGTCCACGTCCGCAAGGTGGGTGGCACAGAAGTCGTGATACCGCTCTACCTCGAAGTACTCGTCGGTGATGGCCCGGTAGGCGGCCAACTTCTGGTTGTACGTCAGGTCCGTACGGTCACCGACGTCGAAGTAACGGCGGGTCTGCTGATCGAGCCGCATGCGCCGCCCGGTCACAGTGCAAAAGACCGACCACTTGAGTAGCGATCGAATGGCCCACGGGAAGTAGTAGTGCAGGCTCGTCAAGGCGATGTCCGGGCAGGCGTTGGCGTAGTCAATGGGCGACACCACGCCGTCCTTGATGATCGTCTCGCACGAGTTGAACTCCCACCCGAAGAATGCGTTGACCACGCGGCCGATCGTCACCACCTCTTCGCCCAGCTCGGGCGTGAGGAAGTTATGGTCGACCTGGTAGCGGTCATGCATCGGCCGATCCGGCTCGAAGTGCATGACCATGGTCTCGGGCCGATCGACAGGCTGCGGGCGAAGACGTCGAAGTCGTCGACGGCCGCCTGCAGGTGCATGAGCCGCTCACCTGAGGCGTCGTAACTGGCGTGCAGTTCCGCGCTGTTCTCGATACGCGTCACGCCAACCCATGCGCCCCCGTCGTAAGGCTTCATGTACAGCGGGTACCCGATCTGCTCCGCGATGGCATCGAGGTCGAATGGCCGGTTGTACTTCTGCGCGGTGTACGGGAAGCGGGGATTGTCGACGGGCACCTTGTGCGGCAGCATCCACGTCTTCGGAACGCGGAGGCCAAGCCGGATCATGGCGCAATAGGCGGCGTGCTTCTCCATAGCCTGAAACGTGAAAGGACTGTTGAGCAGATAGACGTCGTTCATGAGGGCCGCCTTCTTCAGCCACTCCCGGGGCACGTAGTACCAGTAGGCCAGGCGGTCCAGGACGAGAGCATGTCGGGGGCGGGCCCGTAGATCGAAAGGCTCGATGGTGACCCGTTCCTGTGAACATGTGCCGTTCGCCGCCGGCGTCCACCACCAGCCCGGCCCGGCGCACGAGGGCCTCGAACGCCCCGGGCCAATCCTCCTCCGTACCGAGCAACATCCCGATCAGATGCGTGGGCACTCGCGTAACCTCCTAGCAGAAGCGGGGCAAGTGGTAAGCGAGCTGGGCCCGCCACGATGGCCAGTCATGCGGGACGTCCCAGGCCCAAAGGTCGAGTTCGTGGGATAGGCCTTTGCTGGCCAGCAGTTCGGCAAACCGACGGGCGCCGTCCAACGCGCCGGTCGTGTCCTCCCATTGCCCCTGGCCACAAACCAAGACGAGATGAACACGGCTCCGGAGCCAGCCGAGATGGTCGCCGTGCAAATTGCTCATGTAGTCGACCGGGTTGTGAAAGTAGAAGGCGTCACCCGGCTCGCCCCAGCCCGTCGATCCCATGTCGTAAACCCCCGATAGGCAGATTGCGACGGGAAAAAGATCGGCCCGGCGGAGGGCGACGTTGGCGGCGTGGTAAGCACCCAGGCTGCACCCGGTGACCACCGTGTCCTGCTCGCCTCCGCAGTCGGCGTGGATCCAGGGCACGACCTGATGCAGGATCCAGCCCTCGTACCGGCCGTGTTGGCGGGCCCGCTCTTCCACCGGCAGGTGATTGGCGCTCCACGATGCGGCATCGAAGCTGTCGACGCAATACAGCTTGATCCGACCGGCGTCGAGCAACGGAGCAACGGCTTCCACCATGCCGTTGTTCTCGTAGTCCCACGCCCGGCCGCCCTCGGACGGGAACACCAGCACCGGACGGCCAAAGTGGCCGTAGGCGATCAGGTCGCCAGCGGCCTCGAGGTCCGGCGACCACACGCTGACGTGGTCCCGCCTCACGCGGCGGGCTCTGACGAGTGGCCCCATAGGCCGGTGAGCAGCGGACCCAGGTGAGCGGCAAAGGCATCGCGCCATGACACCCAGTTGTGGCCATCGGCGATCCTTCCGACGGACACCGCATAACCCTGGTTGCCCAGGGCCACGGCCATGGCTTCGTTGTTGGCCAGGTTCTCTTCCACCGTTCCGCAGGTCAGTCGCACGGTGATCGGCGCCGGGGCCGGGCCAGTGTCAGCCCGAACATGAGCGACGAAGCGGCTGATCCGCGAGAACCGGGCGAAACCGGCTTCCTGCCGATCGGTTCGGCGTTGAAAGAAGCTGCCGGACTGCAGGAACAGTCCCCCGAACAGGTCAGGATGCCGCCGGTGGGCGTGGAGCATGGCCAGGGCGCCGAGGCTGGCTCCCATGCCAACTCGCGCCGACGGCCGGGCGGGCACGGCCAACTCGGCGACGACCTTCGGCAGGATGTCCAGGGCCAGAGCGTCGGCATAGACAGCCGACGCGGAATACTCCTGATCCCGATCCCCCGGTGCGAGCAGGGCGGCATGCATCGGCGGCAACCTCCGAATGGTGGTGGCCACATCCAGGTAGGCCAGCAACCCGGAGAACTCCGCGTACTCCGGACCGTCGTGGACGACCAGGAGCGGGAGGCGGTCTCCTGGCGCGGAGCCCGCGCTGGTCCACAGCAGGGCGCGCACATCGTGTCCCAGCTTTCGGGAGGGGAAAGGGACTTCCCGCGGCGGGTCGGCTTCCAGCGCCGGCACCTGCTGCACCCAGTCCGGGGCGCGGTAGCCGGGCAGCACCACTACCGACTTGTCGCCGAAAGGACCGGGCGCCCGGTGCGGGTTGGCCGGGTCGCACCCCGTCTCGACGCGGCCGTCGGCATAGCGCAACGCCATGAGGTACTCCAGCCTCAGCGCGCCCCTCGTCGCCACCTCCACGGTCCACTGCCCCTCGTGCCAAACCAACTCGGGGCCGTCGTAGGGTCGGGCCAGCTCCTGGTAGAGGCAGGCGGCGGCCAAGGCGTGATCGGGATCGGCAATGGTGAAGCGAACCACTCCGGCCGCGGCCACCGGAGCCAGCGGGACGGGGGCCACCATCGCCGACAACGTAGTGCCCCTGAACAGGCAGGGGCCGAAGGACCCGTACGCTGCATGCATGGACGAGCTCGCCGGGGAAGCGACCGAGCTGCTGCAGGCCATGATCCGCAACGCCTGCGTCAACGACGGCACGGTGATCTCGGGCCACGAGGAGCGAAACACCGACCTGCTCGACGCCGCGCTCGACGGCTCGGGCGTCGACGTGCAGACCTATGAGGCCCAACCGGGTCGAACGTCGTTGGTCGCCCGCATCGAGGGTCGCGATCCTTCGGCTCCGACGCTGTTGCTGATGGGCCACACCGACGTAGTGCCGGCGAATGCCGAAGGCTGGCGGGAGGATCCGTACGGCGGCGAACTGATCGACGGCTGGGTCTGGGGCCGAGGCGCGGTCGACATGCTCAACCTCACCGCAACCATGGCGGTAGCCACGCGCCGGCTGGCGGCCAGCGGATGGCGGCCATCGGGCACGCTCATTTATCTCGCCGTGGCGGACGAAGAGGGCGGCGGCCACCACGGAGCGGAGTGGCTGCTTGATCATGAGCCCGAGTCGGTCTGCGCCGACTATGTGATCACCGAGTCGGGCGGCATCCCCACGGCCACACCGTCCGGCCTGCGTCTTAACCTCACGACCGCCGAGAAAGGCCTGGCTGGTTGCCGTCTGCGGATCCGCGGCATCGCCGGCCACGGCTCTCGGCCTCTTCGCACAAACAACGCCGTGGTGAAAGCGGCCGAGGCGGTGCGCCGCATCACCGCCTACCGGCCGGTCACCCACGTTGGCGACGTGTGGCGCCAATACGCCGATGGCATGGGACTGCCGGCGGAGCTGTCCGACGAGGAGCGGATATGGGATTCCTGTCAGGAACTGGAGGACGTACGACTGGCGCGGCACGCCCACGCCTGCACCCACCCGACGTTCTCCCCCAACGTGATCACCGGCGGCAGCAAGTTGAACGTCATCCCCGACGTTGTCGACATCGAGGTCGACTGTCGCACTCTGCCGGGCCAGACCAGCGACGACGTGCGCGCCATGCTGGCCGAAGCGCTCGGGCCGTTGGCCGACGAGATCGAGATCACGTTCGTGCTCGAAAGTGAGTCGACGTCGTCTCCGACCGATACGCCCCTGTGGCCGGTCCTGGAGCGCGTGGCGGGCTCCTTTCATCCAGGCGCGCGGCTAGTCCCAACCATGTCCACCGGGGCCACCGACGCCCGCTTCTTCCGCCAGCGAGGGACACCATCCTACGGATTCGGGCTGATGAGCCAGGATATGACTATCGACCAATTTTCGGCCATGTTTCACGGCCCCGACGAACGGGTCGACATCGAGTCGCTCCGACTGTCAGCCAACTTGTGGGACCAGGTCGCTCGCACGTTTCTCGCCTGACCAGCTTACGGACATGGCCCGGGGCGCGAACTGCGCGCCTGGTGTAATCACGACAGCCGGCCGCCGCCGACAGATCTTTTCTTGCCGGGGGTGGAACGACCGGCTGACCGGTGACAGAGTTGGGCAAGAACTCCCGACTGTGGCGGTGTGAAGGTTTCGTTGAGCACCAACGAGGTCACCGGACGTGGGATCGGCGATTCGCTAGGTCACAAGTGGCTGCACCACGTGAGTCATTGTCCGCGTAGCGCGCGGGGATGGGCGACCGCTCGTCTCCGCCGGGTTGACAGGCGTCCTTGCCGATGTTGTAGAACTGCTCTTGCCGGTGAGCTCGCGACGAAGCGACTCGCCATCTTGCACTTGCACAGCACGGTCCGGGGGCGCGCGTCGGACAGGTGAGTGTCGCAACAACGAGAAGACGAACAGCACTCTGCTCGGGTTCCTCGGGCCAAACCACGGAGGTCTCCCTTATGCGTCGCTTCGCGCTACCTATCGTTCTGTTCGCGGTCCTGGGTCTCGCTGGCCTCACGGCCTTGCCGGCCTTAGCGCTACCGCCGGGCCCACCGCCCACCAACAGCGGACCATACGGCGGTTATGGGCTGTGGCTTGGCACGTGCAGCCACAGCGGCAGCACGCACGGCTTCGGCGAGATCACCACGCACTGGGATCAATACCGCGGCTCCGCCAATGTCCAGTATCTGGAGATGGTGGCGGCCTTCTCCCACACGAGCACGCCCAAGACGCCGGTGCCGGGAGTCACCTACACCAACCTGCAGAACGTCAACCATCCGAGCTGGGGCAAGCCCATACCGGTCGGTGCTCGTCACCAGGACGGCCCGCTCTATCTCCGCTTTAACCAGCCCACGCCCCATAGCGTGATCTCGGCGTCTTTTTACTGGCTGGATGCGAACCGCCACGTACTGTGGCAGTCCCCCAAGCCGCTCACCTGGTCCTGCTGATTTAGCCGGTCAAAAGGGCGAATTCTCCCGTCGACGGGGTGCCTGACCGGGGCATACGCTGTGCCGGTCGAGCTGTCGCCGAGGGGGGCATGGCATGTCGACTCGGGTGTGGTGTCGTGGGCGGCGGACTCCAAAGGCGAGGGGAAAGGGCGGCGCGGCCGCGGCCGTCCTCCTCGTCCTGGCCAGCCTCTGCGCCGGCCCCTTCGCCGGCCATGCCTTCGCCGGACCGCCGACGCTGAGCATCGTTCGAGGAGATAGCCAGCACGTCGCGGTGCACAACCCGTTCGCGGCGTTGGAGGTCAATGCGACAACCGACGGTGCGACACCCGCGGTCGGCGACAGTGTGACCTTCGCGATCAACGGCAGCGGCGCCGGCGGCGGCTGGGCGGGACCGACGACCGTGTCCACCGACGCCAGCGGGAACGCCACGGCACCGACCCTCACCGCCAACGGCGTTGCCGGCTCCTTCACGGTGACCGCGACGGATACAACCGCCAGTACATCGGTGACGTTCACGCTGACCAACGATCCCGGCCCGCCCAGCGTGGTCACGGTGGCCGGGGGGAACAATCAGTCGGCCCAGGTGAACTCGCCGTTCAACCTGCTATCGGTGAAGGTGACTGACGCCGACGGAAACGCGGTGGGCTCGGGCGTGATCGTCTCGTGGTCATCGTCGACGGGATCCAACGGATCGTCCGGGAACTTCGGCGGTGGAGGCACGTCCACAACCGACGGCTCGGGCAATGCCAGTTCGCCGGCGTTGACCGCCAACAGCAAGGCGGGCGCTTGGTCCGCAATCGCCACTGTGGCCGGCGGCAGCCAATCCGCGACCTTCAGCCAAACCAATACCCCGGGCCCGGCCAAAAATGTCACGGTCAATTCGGGGAACCGTCAGTCGGTTTCGGTGAACACGCGGTTCGCGACGCTGTCGGTGGGGGTAACGGACGCCGACGCCAATGCGGTGTCAGGGGAAACGGTCCTATGGTCGGCGTCGCCCGGAACCAACGGATCGTCGGGCACCTTCGCCGGAGGGACATCCACAACTGACGGCGCAGGCATTTCCAGCGGTCCGGCGCTCACGGCCAACAGCAAAGCGGGCACATGGATAGCAACGGCCAGCGTGACCGGCGGCACCACATCGGCCAGCTTCACCCTGACCAACACCGCCGGGGCAGCCGGGTCGATCAGCATCACCGGTGGCGAACCGCAGTCAGTGACGGTCAACAACCTCTTCTCGTCTCTGTCGGTTTCGGTGATCGACGGCTCCGGCAACCCGGTGCCGGGCGACACCGTCACGTTCCAGGTGCACCCGGCGGCAGGGGGGGCGGCAGCCTTCTTCTGGGGCGGGGGCAGCTCGTTCGCCACCGCGACGGACGGCGGCGGGAACGCCTCCACCGCGGCCGCGCTCTTGGCGGCAAACGCCACCGCCGGATCGTTCACCGCGACGGCGACGGAGGCGTTTGCCGCCAAGAGCGTCACGTTTCATCTCTCCAACAGCCCCGGTCCGCCGGCCGTCGTCTCGATCGCGGCGGGCAACGGCCAGTCGGTGGCGATCACCTCACCGGTGGCCAGTCTCAGGGTGCGGGTGACGGATAGCAGCGGGAACCCGATCGCGGGCGACCTGGTGACCTTCACGGCCAATGCGGGGACGAACGGGTCGTCCGGCTTGTTCAGCAGCGGTGCACCGGTGGCGACCGACCTTTCGGGCTCGGCGACGGCACCGGCACTGACCGCCAATTCCCATACGGGGATCTGGACGGTCACGGCCAAGGAGGCAACGGGCTCCCATACCGCCACCTTCACCCTGGCCAACACGGCCGGCGCGGCTGCGTCGGTGGCGACGACGCTCGGTGACGGCCAGTCAGTAGCCGTACTAACGGCGTTCGGGACGAACTTGCAGGTGCAGGTGTTCGACGGTGGCGGGAACTTTGTGCCCAACGATCCGGTCACGTTCGTCGCCGTAGCCGCTACGAACGGGGCTTCGGGAACGTTCGCCAGCAACCTGGCCGTGATCACGAACGTCTTCGGATTGGCCTCCGCTCCAGCGCTGGTCGCCAACTCGAAGGCGGGTGCGTGGACCGTCACCGCGACCGAAGGACACAACGGCCATGCCGCCACATTCCATCTGGTGAACAATCCAGGCACGCCGGGGGCGGAGAGGGTCATGGCCGGAGACCCGCAGGCGATACCCGTGGCCGGCGCGTTCGCGTCGCTGCAATCTCAGGTACTCGATGGAGCGTCCAATCCGGTTCCGGGCGACTCCGTGACCTTCGCCGTGCACCCAGGTACCGGCGGGGCTGCAGGTGCGTTCCCCGGCAACGCCGCATCACTGGTCCAGCCGACTGACCCATCCGGAGTCGCGACCGCGTCCTCGCTCACCGCCAATACCAGCACCGGCACGTGGACGGTCACGGCGACCGAGGCGCTCGGCGGCAAGCAGGTCATCTTCACGTTGACGAACGTGCCAGGTGCCCCAGCATCCGTCACCATCTCCGGCGGCAGCGGCCAGTCGGCCAGCGTCAACAGCGCGTTCGCGGCACCGTTGATCGTCACGATCAAAGATGGCTTCGGCAACTTGGTTCCGGGAGCCTCGGTGACGTTCGCGGCGCCAGGCAGCGGGCCGTCAGGCTCGTTCGCCGGTGTTGTCGGTTCGGCAACCGTTGTCGCCGACGCAAACGCCGTGGCTAACTCGCCACCCTTCACCGCGAATGCCAGAGCCGGGCCCTACTCCGTCACGGCGACGGCAGCCGCGGTGGTCGCCAACATCGCACTTAACAACGCCCCGGTGGCACCTACGCCGCCACAGTTCCTCAGCGCGGGCAGCACCGGCAACCTGGTAACCATCGTGTGGTCAGCTCCTGCCTATGACGGCGGTCTGCCCATTGTGTCGTACACGATCACGCTGCTTTCAGGTGGTCGCATGACCGGGATATCTCCCGCCGCCACGTCTCTCCAGTTCGTCGCCCTGAGCAACGGCGCCCACCTGGCGGTGACGGTCAGCGCCGTCAACGCCGCCGGCCTCGCCGGTCCGCCCGCCGCCCCGGTCGTGGTCACGCCGAACAAGCTGGGCTATTGGATGGTCGGTGCGGACGGCGGGATCTTCACGTTCAATCAAGCGGGCTTCTACGGTTCGACCGGCGCCATGCATCTCAACAAGCCGATCGTCGGCATGAACGTCACGCCCACCGGGATCGGATACTGGCTGGTGGCGTCGGACGG